>JADFWI010000536.1 GCA_015222985.1 Pseudomonadota bacterium
GCGGATCGAATGAAAAACGAATATCCAATACCGATTCAGCCGTCGTAGCTAAAGCTACTATGGCGAAGTCGGCACATTCAACGCCTATTTCTGTTTCTTCATCTTTTCCCATTCAATATTCGATGTTGGACGTTCGATGTTCATTTTTTTCAGTAAACCTTCCACAGTCCATCAGGTGCAAAAACAACTTAGCGGTTATTTCCCTGCCCCCTGCTTACTTCTTACTACCCCCTGCTTACCGCCCCCTGCATATCTCTTACCAGTTTCATATGCAGGCTATGGCTTTCCCTTCGATCGGTCGTCACCTCCAAGATGGTTGATTTTTCGCTGTCCAGGGCCTTCTGGTAGCAACTCAGAAACTCCCGCCTGGTCTTAGGATGATAATACGCGAGACCATACATGCCGGCCGCCTGTTCAAAGGTCAGGTCATGGGGTGTGACAAAGTACTTTTCGAAAAACTGATCAAAACGCGCAATGGGCAGGAATGAAAAAATACCTCCTCCATTGTTGTTAATTACTACCGCGATGACTGGATATTTGGCGTTGCGAAGATAGTTCAACGAGTTCAGGTCGTGGAGAAAAGCAAGGTCGCCAATCGACAGCGTGACCGGGCGCTGAAGTCCAGCGGCAAAACCTGCGGCTGTGGCCATGGTGCCGTCCACGCCACTTGCTCCGCGGTTGGCTCCAACGTAAACGGCAGCGCTTCTAGTATCGGCAAAGAGATCCATATGGCGGACAGGCATACTACTGGCAAGGAAGAGCCCGTGGTTCGGCAATATGTTCCGGGAAATGAGGTAGGCCAGGGCCGGTTCGTTCAGGTCGTCACCATTACGCGCAAATTGCCGGAGGACTTTGTGCACTGCGTCCATGCTTTCGCGCCACGAAACCAACCATGGAGACTCTTTTCGATCACCAACCTTTTCCGCCAAGGCGGGACAAAGTACACCAAGATCTGCTTCGACCCGAAAGGTGACTTCATGCCCGGGATCCTGGCGTTCGGGGTGGTCCGTAATCAATACATAATCGGAAGGATTACTTTCACTCAGAAAGGCTGCCAGCTTTTTGGAAACGATGCGTCCCCCAAGATGTAATACGAGTTCAGGACGATGCGCCCTTGCGAAAGCGTCGTGACTCACCAGGAAATCCGAATAATGGATGACATTTTCTGAAGCATCCCCTAATCGCAAACCGGACGTGACGTCTGCACAGACAGGCCATCCCAGTGTTTGGATAAGATCAGAAACGGCCGTGCGGTCTTGCTGACTGCTGAGCCCCCCTACGACCGCGAGTCCCCGCTCTGTCTGCTCCAAAAGTTCCAGAAGCTTTTCAAGGATGGCGGCGCCGGCTGTGCGTTCCGGCCTTGCGTATTCGGTGTATGGCCGCCGAGCAGCAAGCCAGGATTTTACCGGGCGAAGGTAGTCGTTGAAATTTTCGCCCTGCGGCTCGGGCGCCAGCGGCTCACGAAACATGCAGTTCATGTGTACTGGTCCTCCTGTAGCGCCACAGGAGCGATAGACCGCTTGATCGACAGTCGTGAGAACCACTTCCGGGGGCACTCGCAGACTTGGACAGGGCAGATCTACAAACCACCGGGCATAGTCTCCGAAAATCTTTACCTGGTCGATGGTCTGATTCGCGGCACTATCGCGCAGTTCCGGGGGGCGGTCGGCGGTAAGTAATAGTAACGGAATTCGTTCCATGGCCGCCTCCACAACCGCCGGCCACGCATTGGCAACCGCTGTTCCGGAAGTAGTCACCACAACCGCCGGCCGTCCTGTAGCGCGGGCATATCCCAGGGCGTGAAAAGCCGAGCCGCGTTCGTCATAGTGAATCACGCTTTTCGCCTTGGGATTCTCAGCCACGGCTATGGTTAGAGGCGTACAACGTGATCCGGGTGCAAGGCAGAAGTAGTCTGTACCGCTCCGGATAAATTCCTCAACGAGCAGGCAGGCCCAGAGGCCATTTATGTTGGGTGCAGGCAATTTCATGCGAGGGTTAGCACAGCAACAAAGTCACTGATTTTGTTTTCGATTTCGTCCCACTCCTTTTCCGGAGTCGATCCGTCCACAATACCTGCGCCAGAGAATAGGTGTAGCCGGGTGCCTTCAACGAGCCCGGAACGAATCCCGACCACGAATTGCGCGGCATCTTTGCCAATCCAACCTACAGGCCCGGCATACCAACCACGATCAAAAGGCTCCAGAGAGGCAATTTCCTGAAGAGCCCGGGCCGTAGGCCAGCCGCCTACAGCAGGAGTCGGATGAAGGGTTTCCAGGAGGTCCGCATCTTTCACGCCCTGGCGCAGCTTGCCCCTGAAGATCGTAACCAAATGCTGGCATCGGGATAACTTCAGAACTGAAGGTTTTTCATCTGCATCGAGTACACTACAGAAGCGCATAAGACTTTTGCGAATATCTCGCACAACATACCGATGTTCACGCAGCTCTTTCTCGCTTCTGCTCAGTTCGCGCGAAAAGGCTTGGTCTTCCTCGGGAGATATCCCTCGAGGCCTGCTGCCTGCAATAGCCTCTGTCCGGATCAAATCCCTGTCGCGCCGATAAAGTCTCTCAGGTGAGGCTCCGACAAAAGCTGCACCGGAAGCGGGTTGGAAACAGAAATGAAAGCATTGAGACGTGTCTTCCTTAAGGGAACGCAACAGAACCGCTGCATTTAGGGGTTCGTTGAATTCAAACGTTGCCTTGCGGGCCAGTACCACTTTTTCGTATTTGCCAGGCTCAAACGAGTCCAAGGAGGCCTCCACGTTGGCAACCCATCCTTCCTGATCAGGGTGGTCATGCCTTGCCACTGGCGCCGGCAGCCTGATATCCGGGTCTGTTTCCGAAAAGGCCAGCGCGGAGAGATCTGCTTCTATGGTTTTTAGATTTTCGCTTGCGAGCATATTGCAGGCAAAGGTCGTCGTGCTATTACGCGTGACCACTTCGAAACGGGGGAGGATAAACCGGTAGGCCTTGAAGGGGTCCCATGCCTCTTCTTTGGGGCCGTCCATCGAAAACCGCAATCCACCTAAATAACGCACATTTCCCCGTGCGGTCGCAATGCGATCATGGAGCATTCCCATGAGCACACGATAATCCACGCCAGAATCTCCGGTAATGACGTCGGCTCGCCCCACACCGGCGAGTTCGAAATGATCGTCCCGGTCCGACCAGTAGCCCCTGGAGCCGAGACGTTGAGCGCAAAGCCAGGACAAAGCATCCAGACCCTCAACGCGGACCTCGGCACGGAGGATGACCGGCTGGCGGCTGTGCCATTTAGCCTCCCGCAAATCCCGTATCAACTGGGCCACGATTGCCTCTTTGATACGGTCTGCTTCATATATGCTGATCTGTTTAAGGGTTGTCCACATTGCCGCGAGCACTCGGAAAGCCAGCCTTAGATTTGAACCAACTGATAATTAACAAAAATTTCCTTTTTGGTCAGCTCAGCATAAGATTAAGCCACTTGTGCGTCAATGAAAAAGCCTTTGTAGGATGAGGCGTTTGGACTCACAACATATCCACCGGGTCAACATCGATAACCATTTTTATGCCGGCCTTGCGGAGTTCCTGTTCCGTCGTGTTCCTGAGAGCCTTTATCAACTCGTGTAAGGGTCTCACCTTCATTCCTTTAAGTAATAGTTGCCACCGGTATTGCTTTTTAATTCTGGCCAAAGGGGCGGGAACAGGCCCAAGGAGTTCTACCTCCCTTTGAAATGCCCTGTTTCTTGATTGCAGGGTCCTACAGATTTTTCCCAGGCTCTGAGCGTACCGGGCTGTTTGGCCCCTGTCCTTGCCGACTACGAGGATCTGTACAAGGCGAGAATAAGGGGGATACCGGAGGTTTTTTCGGAAGCCTATTTCGTGTTTGTAAAAGGCCGTATAGTCCTGAGCTCTTGCTGCAACGATGCAGAAGTGTTCGGGATTAAAGGTTTGCAGGATCACGCGGCCGGGGCTTTTGCCTCTTCCCGCCCGGCCTGCCACTTGTGCCAGGAGTTGAAATGTTCGCTCTCCTGCCCGGAAATCCGGAAAGTTCAAAGAGAGGTCTGCGCATATGATTCCCACCAGAGTAATATTCGGATAGTGATGCCCCTTGGCCACCATCTGGGTCCCAATGAGGATATCGATGGCGCCTTGTTTTAGATCTTTCAAGATCTTTGTCAGGGCCCCTTTTCGGGCCGTGGTGTCCCGGTCCATTCGGGCAACCCTGGCTTCCGGAAAGATCGTCTTGACCTTGTCCTCCACCCTTTCCGTGCCAAGGCCAAGGAGCTTGAGCTTGGGGTTTCCGCAGGCCCGGCATCCGACTGTTCGGGCGCAACTGTAGCCGCAGTAGTGGCACCTGAAGGCATTGGCCTCCTGATGGAGCGTCATGGTGACATCACAGTTCTTGCACCGCAGGGGCTCCCCGCACGAGGTACAGGTAGGGCAGTTGGCAAAGCCGCGGCGGTTAAGAAACAGGATGACCTGTTCTCCACGGTCCAGGGTCTCGGAAATGGCTTCCTGTAGTTCTTCGGTCATAAAAGGCTTTGAGCGGCGGTATCCTTTTGTCTCGCGCATATCCACAATTTTGACTTCCGGCAGCGTCCGGTTTTCGATACGCGTCGAGAGATTAAGGTCGCGGAATTTCTTTGTGCGCACGTTGTGATAGGACTGAAGGGAAGGTGTCGCGGATCCGAGCAGGGCCACAGCGCCTTCAAGCTTGGCACGGACTACGGCCAGGTCCCTCGCATGGTACCGCAGTCCGCCTGAGGCGGACTTGTACGAGTCGTCGTGTTCCTCATCCACGACGATCAGGCCCAGCCGGTCAAAGGGGGCAAAGATTGCCGAGCGGGCGCCGATCGCAACCTTTGCCTCCTTGCGCATGATCCGCATCCACTGGTCGAAGCGCTCGCCTTCGCTCAAGGCGCTGTGCAACAAGGCAACGCAATCTCCAAAGCGGGCGCGAAAGAGGCGTTCGGTTTGGGAGATCAGTGCGATCTCCGGAACAAGCACGACCGCCTGGAGACCTCTGTCCATGGCGCCTGCCACAGCCCGCATGTAGACCTCTGTCTTGCCGCTTCCCGTGATGCCGTGAAGGAGGTATGTCTGAAAACCCCTTCCGAGCACATCCATGACCGCGGCGACGACTTTTCCCTGCTCATCCGTGAGCACCGGGGGGCTTGGGTCTGCTTCAACGGGCTCGCCAAAGGGATCACGGTAGACACTCCGTTCCCCCACGTGGAGGAACCCTTCTTCAGCCATCTTTCTCGCCAGTCGTCCGGCCGATGAGATCTCGGCTGTTAACGCCCTTAAAGACATCTCGCCCCGGGCTTCAACAATAGTGAGGATTTTCTTCCTCACTTCAGAAAGCGAGGTAGGCGACGGCCTTCCCTCTACCGCAGCCACATAAATTTCCTTCTTTGGCCGGACTCTGCCGGGCTTCAGTTTGTATTGCCTGATGATCCAACCTGATCGCTCAAGGCTGCTGAATGTCCTTGGACTGATCTCCTCATTAACGGCCTTTGACAGTGTTCGTATGCTGAGAGGCCCGTGGCTTTTAAGTTCTTGGAGTATGGCGCGATCAAAGGTTGTCAGCGACTGGCCCGCGAGCACAGAACGACCTTCATCTGTAATGCTTACGGTTTGCACCTGGGTAACGTTCAGGCCGCCGGGCAGAGCTCCTTTTATGACCTCTCCGACGGGATAGAGATAGTAATCCGCTATCCAGCGAAAAAAACGGATCATGGAGGCCGGAAACAGAGGCGCGTCATCCAGGATGTCTATGATCTTCTTCACGCCTTCCCGGCCTGTTGACTCAAGGCGGTCGAGGACGTAGCCCGTGATATTACGGCTCCTGAAAGGCACTAGCACGCGCTTTCCCACCAGGCTCAAGGACCAAAGGGGTTCCGGCAGTTCATAAGTAAAGGTCCTGGAAACAGGCAGAGCTACGGCCACTTCGACGTATGGTTTTTCAAGGGCAACCAATGCTCAATTCCTTTTTTTCCTTGATATGAGGTGGGGAATTTCATATCAGAAAGAGGCGGCTTTGGCAAAAGGTTGAAAAGATGTGAGAGGAGGTTTTCAATGCAAGAATATGTTATTTGCCCTCTAGTGGTGGGGGCCAATGAGACGGATCAGGGTATCATGACCTATCTTCGTGATTACGGAACAAGGATCTGGATTCCCATCTATGTCTTTTATCTTAAGGGTGGGGA
>JADFWI010000537.1 GCA_015222985.1 Pseudomonadota bacterium
AAAGGAGAAAAGGAGCTTGTCGGTCGAGGCGTGAGCTATTGCGTGGATTGCGATGCCAACTTTTTCAGGGGCTTGGATGTGGTGGTGGTGGGAAATGAAAGCGCAGCTGCAACCGGAGCTATAACCCTTTTGGGCTATGCCAAACAGGTTCACCTGGTATGTCGTGAACTCAGGATCAGTGATTTACTTTACGACCAGCTGAAGAAGAGTGATGTCAAAGTTATGCATGACGTCTGGGTCAAAAAGATAGTTGGAAGTGACGAAGTGGAAGAGGTGTTGCTGACTAACGGGGAGAGCCTGAAAGTGGACGGTATTTTTGTGGAGTTGGGTGCAAAGGGTGCCATGGAGCTGGCGGCCAACCTCGGGGTCATTTTCGACGCAGAGACCTTTAGCTTTATTGAAACCAACAAGAAGCAGGAAACAAATATTCCGGGTTTGTATGCCGCAGGAGATATTACCGGACAGCCCTGGCAAATAGCCAAGGCAGTAGGCGAAGGGTGCGTGGCAGGCCTGGAGGCAGCAGGATATGCAAAAAAGCTGGCCGACTCATAATGAGGACGTTTTCGTGAATCTCAAAAAAGGCCTTCAACTTATTGTCATTTTCGGAGTGACTATCCAGTTTTTCGGCTGTGCCTGGTTCAGCCAGACAAAAAAGGAGAAGACTGCACGAGAGCTCGCCGAAGAAGGGATGGAGGCCCTTAGGGACGAAGATTACAGGCAATCTATTGAGGCTTTTGAAAAACTGAAGGACTGGTATCCATTCAGCCAATATGCTGTTCTTGCCGAATTCAAACTTGGCGATGCCTATTATTGCCGCAAGGAGTACGAGGAAGCCATCTTTGCTTATGAAGAATTCGAAAACCTTCATCCCAAGAACGAAGCTGTCCCTTATGTGGTGTATCAGATAGGTCGGTGCCATTTTGACCGGCTCGAAGCCATTGACAGGGACCAGACCGCGGCCCAGGAGGCAGTCCATACCTTTGAACGACTGATTCACAGCTATCCCAAGAGCCCTTTTGCCAAAAAGGCCGAAGAGCACATTAGGGTCTGCAACAAGAATCTGGCTGAGCATGAACTGAACATAGGGATATTCTACTACAAAACAAAACACTACAAGGCTGCCCTGGAACGTTTCAAGACCGTTGTTGAATCCTATCCCGACTTGGGCGTTCATTACAAGGCCATACAGTACATCGCCATATGTCAGGCAGAGATGAAAAACGCTGCTCTCGGACCCGAATAAGCTTTGCGTATTGCCAACCAGCATGATTTCCAAGGCCATAATCTTGCCGCTATTTGCCTATTTTCTTGGTTCTGTGCCGTGGGGCGTGATCTTTACGCGCTTGTTTAGTGATGTGAACATTCAAGAGGCAGGGAGTAGAAATATTGGGGCCTACAATGTCTATCGCCTGGCAGGGAAAAAGCTAGGAATCATGACGCTTGTCGGGGACATCTTAAAGGGTGTTATTCCGGTACTCATAGCTGTGTGCTGGGTGGATATCTCTGACTGGAAGGGTGAGTTGTGGGTTTGCCTTGTAGCTGTTTCGGCCTTTACTGGTCACCTTTTCCCGGTATTTTTAGGCTTCAAAGGCGGCAAGGGTGTGGCAACTGCTGCAGGCTCTGTCCTAATCATGTCACCCCTTGTCTTTCTTGTATGCGCACTGGTGTATATTCTTGCCCTTTGCACTACGGGATATTCTTCTGCAGGCTCTCTTTCTGCAGCAGTAGTGCTCCCCTGCGGTATTTGGCTTGGCACGCACTCTGTCCCCATAACAGGCTGTGCCGTCCTCATGGCATTCTTCATATTTGCCCGTCATGCTGACAACATTAGACGTCTGATTGACGGGACGGAGCATTCATCCATGCGTCCGGAAAGAAGAACTTGAGGAAATACGTTGAGGTCAATAATCAATCCGTTCTTTCAGTTCCTTTCCGCACTTGAAGAATGGGAGGGTCTTTGGCAGTATTTCAACGGGGGCTCCGGTCTTTGGGTTCCTTCCGACATAGCCCTTGTATTTCCTAACATAGATGCTGCACAAACCGCGGATTTCAACCCTATCACCCTTTGCCAGAGCGTCGGACATGGCATCAAAAAAAATATTGATGACAGCCTCAGCCTTTGCCTTGCTAATGCCTGCTTCCCGCTGCAAAGCGCTTACGAGACCTGATTTGTTCATGCCCCCTCCGTCTGCGTGTTTTTCATTTCAAGATAAGAAAAAGATATTGGTTAATACATAATAACATTTTGAAAAGTCAAGAAAAAACGGACTAAAGGCCTTTTTCAATGTCGGCCACAATCGTTTCCACTTCTCCTCGGATCTGCGAAAGCCGCTCAGGGGAAAGGGCCTCGAATCTCAGGACCAGCACAGGCTGTGTATTGGAGGCCCGAACCAACCCCCAGCCGTCCCTATAAAGAACACGTACGCCGTCTATGTCGATGATCTCGTGTCGCTGACGCAAATATTCCGTAACCTCTTTTACCACCAGAAATTTCTTGTCATCCGGGCACGGCACACGGATCTCAGGCGTGGTATAAGTTTTTGGCACGTCACTCAAGAGTTCGGAAATCGTATTGCCAGTCACTGCCAGAATTTCCAGTAGGCGGCACGAGGCATAGATTGCATCATCATAACCAAAGTACCGGTCGGCAAAGAACATATGCCCGCTCATCTCGCCGGCCAGTTCTGCCTTAACCTCTTTCATTTTTTGTTTAATAAGAGAGTGTCCGGTTTTCCACATGATCGCCCGGCCACCGTGTTTCTCAATGTCATCATAAAGAGTCTGGGAGCACTTCACTTCTGAAATGAATGTGACCCCTGGCTTGCGAGAAAGGATCTCCCTGGCAAATACGATCATCAGTTGGTCGCCCCATATGATGTTGCCCTTTTCGTCAACAATGCCTATTCGATCTCCATCGCCGTCATAGCCGATGCCTACATCAAGTCTCTTATCGCGAACTAATGCTATGAGGTCCTGCATGTTCTCGACCACCGTAGGATCCGACTCATGGTTGGGGAAAGTGCCGTCCATATCGCAATAAAGATCAAAGACTTCGCAGCCCAAGTCCCTTAAGATGGGAACGGCCACTACTCCGGCAGTGCCGTTGCCGGCATCAACGCCAACCCTAAGTGACTTGACGATCCTGATATTTCCTTTCAAGAACTCTTTGTAAGGCGTAACCACATCCACTGTTTCGGCACTTCCGCTGCCACGGGTGAAACTGCCCTCCTCTATGATTTGTCGCACTCTTTGTATCTGCTTTCCAAAGAGGGTGTCGTAACCACTGCACAGCTTGAACCCATTATACTCAGGGGGGTTATGGCTGGCTGTGACCATGATCCCGCCTTCCTTTTTCAAGTGCCTGATAGCAAAGTAAAGAACCGGTGTAGGGCATACGCCGATTTCCACAACATCACAGCCTGTAGCAAGGAGACCATCCACCAAGAGCTTGCCATAGCGGTCAGAGCTCAACCGGCAGTCCTGTCCCACTACAACACGGGAGCGGTTTTCAGCCCTAAGGTAGGTGCCAACCCCTCTTCCAATAGAGACCACATCTTCCTCAGTGAT
>JADFWI010000538.1 GCA_015222985.1 Pseudomonadota bacterium
AGATCATCAGATCCTTGAATAAAATGGGCTTTATCATAGTACGGCAGAGAGGTAGCCATGTGTTCATGCAGAGAGGGGAAGCGAGAGTTACGGTGCCATTACATAACCCTGTCAAGAAATCCACGCTCAAAAGCATAATGAATCAAGCAGGGGTTTCGTTGGATGAATTTCTAGAACATCTTTGAATTTAACGAGCGGTATTGTGCCTAAAAAAGTGCCCATTGTGAGAATTTCCCGACTATAAAGGTAAAGGAGAGTGGCATACGGGAAATCCGTACGGCGTTAAATGGATAGAGTTATCGTGTACCTCCCCGCCGCGAAGCCGTGAACCTTAGCATAGTAGTAGCCGCTGGTGTCTGCGGTTACGGTGCACTTCTCGGTCTCGGTTCCCGAATTACCGCTGACTTCTATCGGATGCCTCTTCGGGTTAAAGATATACAGGTCCTGGTCTCCTTCTAAGGGCTGCAGAGTCACCGTAGCCCGCTGACCTGCGGATAGATAGAACCTGTAATAGACCTCCTCATCCTTATCTCTGTCTCCACTAAGGGTTTGCCCATCAGAAAGCGCAATTGTATCATCAAAGCCGGTGCCTTTAACTGCTGAACCAAAAAGCCGAACATATCCATTGTCATTGCTCCACTTGTTCTGTCCCTGTTTCGGTTTCGAGAGCTTCAGGACGTATGTACCGGCAGGAAAGACAATATCCAGAGTGTCCGAGCCCCTGCACCACTCCTGTGGAAGATGGCGAGGGATGGGATGGCAAGGACCTTTTATAAAGTCCCCTTTACGGAATTCTACACCATCCTTCTTAATCACATATGAGACACTTTCCTCACCGGGATCCCAGAGGTAGTAGGTCCGTATTTCCTCTACGAAAGCATCTTTATCGAGAGTCCATGTTGAGGTATCTGTGGGGGGGCTGCAAGTATTAGGGTTCCAATTGTCATAGAATAGATCGGACGTTTTTGGATTAAGGAGACCCAAGAGCTTAACAAACCCATCGCCATTGCTTCCGCTGTTCTGAGCCATTTTCGATTTCGTGAGCTTCAGGACGTAAGTGCCAGCGGGAAAGAACATATCTGTGTAGAACCTTAAGGTATCCCTGCCATAGCACCACGGGCTATTTGAAGATATGCATCTTCCTTTGATAAACGCCCCTTTCTGGAATTCTACACCATCTTTTTCAATTACATAAGAGACACTTTCCTCTCCAGAGTCCCATTCGTACCAGATTACTATTTGCTTTACGAGTACGTAGCCATGCCTATTTGAGTAATAGAGTGTATCTTTACCGATAGTCCATGTTGTGGTGTCAGTGTAGCCCCAGGTATCAGCGTTCCAATTATTATCATATATAATAGGATAAAAGAGAGTAGGAAAGACTCCTGGAATGTCCGGAGCAAACTTCTGGATGCGATGATTAAATGTATCGGCCACATAAACATTGCCACCGCTATCTACTGCTACATCATACGGGCGATTAAACGCCCTATCTCCGGTACCATACTTGCCCCATTTGGTAATGTATTTTCCACTACTGTCAAATTTCTGGGTGCGGTTATTATGTGTATCAACCACATAAACATTGTTACTGTTACCTACTGCTATGCCACGGGGGTAATAAAACTCACTATCGGCAGTACCCTCACTTCCCCAGTTGGTGATGGTGATGTACTCCTCTCCTGGCTTTGTCTCAGTACCAGGCTCAGTACCAGTACCAGTCCCTGTCACAGTCAGGGTTCTGCTGTATATGTTATTGCTTCCATCGCTTTCACCAATGGTTTTAGTAGTATCTGTTTCCACTTTGATCGTGTGGTCCCCTGCGAATAACTTACCGATGTCCATGGACGCATGCGCAGATTTCCCTGCGGCAAGGCCATCTGTGGACCAAGTATTCTTTTCCTTGCCATCAATGTAGAGCTTTGTATAGAATTTGTCTACCGCATCGGCTTCTCCCCCGTTCCGCACCTTCCAGGTGATGGTGATACTGTCGCTCGTAGTTGGGTTTGGAGGCTCCCATGTGATCTCATAAGGCTCCAGATCCGGTTTCTTTACGAGCGTGTCACCAGGTCGGCACGCATCCATATCGTCTAAGATCTGAGATGGCGACTGGGCATAATTGTAGATGCGGACTTCGTCAATGATGCCTTTGAAATCTTGGCTCCCCCAAGAACCTCCAACACAATCCTGTTCTCTTCCAAGCCAAAGGCCGTCCGGATCTATTATCAGATTGCCTGTGGGTAAACTCTTAGTGTTATCCAATTGACCAGCTATAAAGATTTTAACAATACCGGAACTTCCTTCTCTAACTACTGAAATGTGATGCCACAACCCATCATTAATGGTTCACTCAGACAAGAAGGCTTCAGATTTTACGTGAGGCTTCAACTTTCCTTCACTTATAAAAATTAGAAACTCATTATGGTCTCCAGAATTTGCACCTGTAAGAATACCAACATCACAATCACTTGTCTTAATCCATGCACTAAAAGTAAGGTCAAGTAAATTATTTATGACAGTGTGAGGAATTTGCACTGAGTCTTCACGCCCATCAAAACTCAAAGCCTTCCTGCAATTACCATTATCCACCCAGGTAGCGCCATGAACCGTTCCATGATTCCCATTTCCACTCTCATCATTAGCATTGCCATTGAATGGGTAGTAGGCTACCAAGCCATCTACTGCACTCACAGTAGGCATGACGATAGCAATCAAAACGAAAATTAACATCACAACTAAAATCTTTCCTAACACCATACCTTTTCCATTCATCTTTATCACCACTTTTATAACCCGATCTTTGATCAACTAAACGCAACAGTAAATAAAATCTTTTCGTGTATATTTCCATTGCAACTTGTAATAAAATGGATTTTTTCCGTTAACTGCATTACAACGAATCGCCATCAATCCTTTAACATCTTTTCCGCAGCGTTCTCCGAGTCCAATTTGCAAACGGGTTCATCTGCATTCAC
>JADFWI010000098.1 GCA_015222985.1 Pseudomonadota bacterium
TAACTGCCCAATCGAGGCAAGGAGGTGCACCATGAAGCCTACTAAGATTATGGTAAACGGTCTTCCCGGTAACATGGCCGCCAAAGCAGCTGAACACATTTTGCGCGACTCGGCCCTGAAATTGCTCCCCTATGCCCTGACGGGTCCTGAGATTACAGCAAATGAAACCCAGGTGGACTCTGAGGTGGTCACATTGATCCTGCCGGATAAACGCCAGGAAATGATTGATTCTATCAAGAAGGCGGAGGGGAGATTTATCTGTGTGGACTATACTCATCCCGGTGCGGTCAACGACAATGCCTCCTTTTACTGCGACAATGGGCTCGCCTTTGTCATGGGTACGACAGGTGGTGACAGGCAACGCCTGGTCCAAACTGTCAAGGACTCTGACGTAGCTGCGGTTATTGCCCCAAACATGGCCAAACAGATCGTTGCCTTCCAGGCCATGATGGAATACGCTGCCGGAACATTTCCTGGCGTGTTCAAAGGATATGACCTCCAAATCAGGGAAAGCCACCAAAAAGGCAAAGCAGACACTAGCGGAACTGCCAAGGCCATGATCGGATACTTCAACGAACTGGGCTGCCCTTTTACAAAAGACCAGATTATCATGGAGCGAGACCCCGAAGTTCAACAGACTAAGTGGGGCGTTCCCGAGGCCTATCTGGGCGGACATGGGTGGCATACCTATGCGCTGCGATCCGAGGACGGCACGGTTTTTTTTCAGTTCACCCATAACGTCAACGGCCGGGATATATATGCAGGGGGAACCATCGACGCCATTTACTATCTTGCTAAAAAGATTGAACAAGGCACGAAGAGTAAGGTGTTCAGCATGATAGACGTGTTGAAAGGGGTATAAAAAATGCGCGATGTTATCGCCCTTATCATGGCCGGTGGCAAAGGTGAACGGCTCTATCCATTGACAAAAGACCGATCAAAGCCGGCGGTTCCTTTTGGCGGCATTTACCGTATCATTGACATAGCCTTAAGCAACTGCATTAACTCCAATATTTACAAAATTATCGTTTTGCCTCAATACAAAGCCCAGTCCCTGGTCGAACATATAGAGGCGGGATGGAACATATTCAGCTATGCCCTGGGCCACTACCTGAAGATTGTGCCGCCCCAGATGCGCACTGGAAATCAATGGTACCAAGGCACGGCCGATTCAGTGCGTCAAAACATCTACCTGATAGAACGAGACACCTCCGAAAATGACCATGTACTTGTCCTTTCCGGTGACCACGTCTACAAGATGGACTACAGCCGCTTGAAAGCCTATCATCAAGAAAGGGACGCAGATATTACGGTTTCGGTCATTGAAGTGCCTATTTCCGAGGCCCACCGGTTTGGGGTTTTAGAAGTCACTGAAGACTACCGGATTACTGGTTTCCAGGAAAAGCCTCAATCTCCCACGCCAATTCCCGGAGATCCTGATCGTGCCCTGGCTTCCATGGGGATTTACATGTTCAAAACCCCTGTGTTGGTGGACATCCTGAAGGCCTCGGACAAAGATGACTTTGGCAGGGATATCATTCCCGAAGCCCTGAAAAGATATTCCCTTCACGCGTTTCCCTATAAAAAGGAAAACCGAATTGAGGATTTCGTTTATACCGTCGACGAGGATGGCAGCCGTGTTCGTGTCCTAGATCCTTGCATACAGGATTCCTGTTACTGGCGCGACGTCGGGGACCTGGACGCCTACTGGAATGCAAACATGGATTTGACCGGAGTGGAGCCCGCCTTTAACCTGTACGGCTCCAAATGGCCTTTGAGGACTTTTCAGGCACAGTATCCGCCGGTAAAGACCGTCTTTAAGAATACGGACGCCGACAGAATAGGCATGGCATTGGATTCTATAGTATCACATGGGACGATCATCAGCGGTGGCGTCGTGAAGAACTCTGTTCTCTCATATAATGTCACGGTAAGAAGTTATTCAGAGGTGCGTGAATCGGTGATCATGTCTGACGTGGAAATTGGTCGCCACTGTAGAATAATGAAGGCGATCATCGACAAGAGAAATATCATACCGCCTAATACAGAAATCGGATACGATCCTGAAGAAGACCGTAAGAGATTCACGGTGACGCCTCGGGGCATTGTGGTCGTGGCACAAGGGACTTTCAAATAAAAAAGGGCGGGGTTTTCGCCCCGCCCTTCATAGCATCATTTTTTCCGCAGTTAGCGTCGTCCTCCGACGTGTTTCTTATCAAATTCCTCTAGCCATTTCCTTATCTTGACCATCTCCTGATCTATCTCCTTGGACTTCTCCGGGTCATATTCCTTGGCCCTCTTCAGGTGCCGATCCATGGCTTCTCGATATTGAACTGCGAGTTGTTTTTCACCCTTGCTGATCTTACTGGAGGCCATAGCGTACTCGATTGCTGCCAGCCTCTTGGTGATCATATCTTTTTGGATATCCGTTGAGGCAAGAGGAATGGCTTCAGCCAAGTAGCCTTTGGCCGCCTCAAAATCGGACATGGCCCCCTTGCTGAGAGCAAGGTTTGCTTTTCCGCATAACACCAAGAAAGTAATGCTGTTCAAACGCATCCGAATCGCCTGCTTTTCTGAGTCAGAAAGGGCGTATTTGGAGGCATGCGTAAGATATGACCGGACAGCCGAAAGATCCGGCGTCCGGCCTGTATTCAGGATATCGTCAGCTCGTCCTACCAGATAGCCGGAAAGAACACCATATGCCTGTTTTCTTGTGTAAAACTCTTGCTCTGGCAAGCTCTCAAGGATCTTTGGATCAGAAAAGCTAGCCACTCGGGTTTCCCCCATAGGGGCAAATCTGCCTTGCCAGAGCTCGATCATCTGCTTGTTGTGTTTGAAATAGAACTTGCTCGAATTCGACAAACTAGACATCAAAAGAATGGCCAACACGAATGCAAAAGCGCCTATTGCGTATTTCAAGGTCTTATCCATGGGCTCTTCAGGTGGAGGCGTATAAGACGGCGGAGAAGGCGCTTCCGTTCGAGCCTTGGGTTTAGCAGCTTGGGGAGCCCCCTCTTTTTCCGCGCCTGGTTTTGATGGCCCCTCATCAAACCGCTTGAAGAGGAGCTTCTTAATTCTTTCGTTCTCTTTCTCGCTTTTCATTTTCCGTTTCTCCTCTGCCTTCAATTTGCTATCAGCACGCGCTTGTTCTTCTTGTTTCTTTTTCAGTCCACTGAACCGTTTCCACACCTTGTCAGAAACAGGGCTTCCCATATTCAACCCGTCCATACCTTCGGCCTTGTATCGTTGCGACCATCTGTAATAGGTAGATTGGGCAAGTCCAA
>JADFWI010000539.1 GCA_015222985.1 Pseudomonadota bacterium
AAACTGGATTCCGGCTTTCGCCGGAATGACAGAAAGAGGTGTTTTTCGACTTTTTACGAGACCGTCAACATTATGTTGCAAAACATAAAACAAAAATGAATTAAACGATACAAGAAACCTAAGTAAAACTCAACTCTCGTCAGGTTCAGTCTTCCTGCACCGAATCCCTTTTGGTGATCAGTAAGATGCCTTGCCCCGGTCTGAGTTCGTATGAGAATGGCCTCGGGATGTACTCCATTGGGTATTCCGGAGAGAAATCAAGGAGCGGCGCCCCTGCTTGCACAAACTCCTGCAGGTTTTCCGCATAGAAATGTTGTCCGTTGCTGGCATCCTTGTTGAGAATAAAGAGAGCTTCCTCTTGGGTAGCTGTAGATGCTTTCCACATAAGCAGAACATTCGGATTGCCGTGGTTCAAGATCTCAGTCGGAGCTTCCTCCTGAAAAATCGTATGCTCTGCCTTGATGTTGTTCACCTTTTTTAGGAAAGAGGTCAGATCAATGTCTGTCTGTTCCCAATCTTCCGGTCTCGTTCTTACCACGTGGAGTTTCTTGCGAAAGCCGAACTCGAACCCCATGGGCATCAGGACGCCTGCTGAAAAGAGCGCCGAAAAGAGATAGTGTTGCTTCAGTCCTTCTGTGTTGCCATGGAGTTCCTCGCAAAGTCTCACCGTATCGTGGCTTTCCGGGAAGCCTATGGATGGGGCGATGTCTCGTGTAAGCGCATATTGCTTCATTAACCAATGGCTTTTGAAATCCCACCACTTGGAGCTGTTGAATATGTAGTCAAAACCGGCGCTGGCGGTCTTTCTGGTCTGGTCCGGTTGACATCCGAGTGTCTCTGCAAAAAAGGTCACATCAGGACTCATCTTCCTTGTCTCACTGATGAGTCTTTTCCAAAGGCTCCCCGGGACCTGATACGCTGCGTCACACCGAAACCCCTTGAAACCCAATTCTACCAGAAATTTTACTATGTCTAAGAAAAATTCAAGGAGCCCCTCTTTGTCCCTTGTGTTTCTGTGATCGAACCTTGCCAGGTCCTCCCAGACTACCTTTTTCCCGTTTTCGTCACAGAAGGGATGAGCAACACGGCCTTTGGCCTCCCAGACAAACCATTCAGGATGTGACTCAATCAGATCCGAATCGGAAGAACAGTGGTTGATCACGAGGTCTATCATCAACTTGAGGCCCAGCTTTTCTGCGGTCTTGATCGCATCCTTTAGCTGTTCTTGAGGTCTTTTTTTACTTTTCTCGTCAACCAGGAGGGGGTTTAAGGCGTAATAATCGGCTATTGAATAAAGGCTGCCCGACCTGCCCGGACGCTGAATGGGATTCACAAAGACCCAGTTAAAGCCCATTTCAGATGCCCTCAGGAAGTGTTTTTCCCATTCTGCAAACTTTCCGGCCAAAAGAGGAAACAAGTTGTATATGATCATCTTTTCCGGTGGTCTCATAATTTCATTCCTTTCAGTTGTTCCTTGAAGTGACTGCAAGGCATAGTCAGAAGCCCGAATGCAGCTCCCAGCTCCCCATCTGCACAATCATCTCGCGCAGCCTATTACGTGCCTCAATGAGCAGGCTGGGTGGTTGGGGCCACTGCTCCAGGATGATGCAGCCCGAAAAACGGCGCTTTCTCATCCTGCCTATAACTGCCATTATGCCGGAGGCGTCTTTTCCTGCGGGGCCGGTGAACAGGGGAAGGTGGCTGTCATAGTCTCCGTAGTTTTCGTGCATATGGACATGGATGACAGGAATCCCGGGATCGAGGAGATCGATGAACCTGATGTAGTCGTTGCGGGTTGCCTCACACAGATTGGCATGTCCAATATCCAGGCACATCCCCACACGAGTAGCATCCGTCAAAACGAGGTTTTCGAGCTGCGCAAACAGCTCATTGAAGTCCTCCGGTCCGGTGACCGGCGTGTTCTCAATGGAAAGCTCTATCCCGAGCTGTGCCAGATCTTCTATCAAAGGTGTTATGGCTTGGACATAGGAAGTAATCCCCTCATCCGCATAGAGGTGAATATTGAAAAGCGAGGCGCTGATGTCGTTTGCGAACTCAATGTTTTTGAGCAGGACTCTGCGATCTTCCTGTCTCAAGGGGTTTGCCTGCCAGGGCGCGTGCACCGAGAGGCGTATGTCGTGCTTAAGGGCGGTATCCTTTACGTAATGACGCGTCTCTGCGTCCAAGTCGCTTTCCTCCCAACCCTCGCGTGATTCTTTTTTGTCAGGAAACCACTCAAAAGCATCAAAACCGTTGGCAACCGCATACTCAAACGGCTGTGTCACCGTTGATGCCGAGAAAGCGCTCTGATTGCCGATTCGGATGCCAGCTCTTCTATTCACTTTCGATTCCTACCTGAGGGCGTGTCTGCACCACGTAGTACTGTCCGTTTACGTAATCGCCCTCAATGTCTTGCGGAAATCCCAATGCCTTTTCGACCACTGTTCCGATCGAGGTAATGCCGGCCAGAAATTTCTTGCGAAATGCATTATCACACACGAGCAACTCCCTTGTGTAATCCAGCAAGACCTTGCGTGGTGGTTCCAACATGACGCTGTCATAAAGGCCTGCACCCGCATAACCGGCCAGGTCTTCTCCGCTGGAATCAGAACGGAATATCAGACCGCTTCCCAAAAGACCGGCGCTCTTGCTCGGGAAGGCCATGATCTGAGGTTCATCTGCTCCCTTTTCGCATGTGAAGCTGAAAGCCTTCCCGGGATAATTGCCCACCAGTGTCTCTCCAAGGCCCGGGACGACCTCTGCATAGATTTCATCTTTGTTGCCCGTAAGAGGGTTAACCGTGTGGATCACGAAACTATAGTCAGCTTCAACCACCTCTTGAATGAGTACTGCCATGAAAAGAGCTTCATGGGGAATCCCTCTTGCCCTGCGGCTTAAATATGCCCTCTCGTTCCACTTTGAGGCCCATACCTTTTTGATACATGTCAACGCATCTTCCCAATTCGCAGGCATGGCAAGGCCTGCCTCCTTCATTACCTTATGAAGATCAGGGACCAGATCATCCGGCGCCTTGAGGGCCATCACGGTCTTGCGGAGATTCCCGAGCGCCTCATCCCTTGTCTTTTCCGTTGCCTCATCCGCCTGCCGCGTCAGCGCCTCGTAACGCTTGCTAACCTCCCTGTTGTCTTTCTGGGCAAGGACCTTTTCAAAAACCCCAAAGGGCAGCGCCACTGAAGTGGGAAGGCCAATCCAACCGGGTAAATTGCCCTTCAAGCGTTTCAGGTTGTTGGACTTTCCCCCAACGTTTCTGTCGGTAAAATCACATGCCGACACGGCATAAGCAGTGAAAACCCGTTGAGACATGGATGGAGGAACCTCAAACATTGGCCGTAATGGGGCTTTTGTCTCCCCGGAACCCTCTTCGAACACAATGTCACCGGCTCCACTCACCCTTAAGTTGAGCGGATGGCCCTTTAGCGACTTCAGTTTGGCGATGATCTCCTGGTCGTAGCAAGTGGCGAAAAGCACACGGGCATTTCTGGCACGAATGGCAACATGCGATACAATGTCTGTCGTATCCGGCGTGATGAGAGCTGTGACCCCTTGCGGGATCTCCTCATCTCCAGCAATCTTATCGGCAACAATCACCGTTGGTTGAGCAAAGTCTTTGCCCTGGACGGACCGCAAGGCGGCCACGACCTTAACGTGCCCCATCCCCAGGCCCGGGCTGATCACCTGCCAATTGCCTAGATGGGCGCTCGTGCGCAATATGGGATCGATCTCACGCAAGAGCATGGACAGGGCAAAGGCAGAGCTGCCCCGCACCACCTCTTCGCTGAAGAGAGGGATTGTCCATGAGTCGGCGTGAAAGGCCGTGCCGAGAAACTCGGCTTTGGGCTGAAAAAGTCGGTAATACTGGTCGATTATGTTGCCCAGTGCACGGCCGAGACGATCGAGCACGGCTTTTGCTTGAAGTGACCACTCCTTTGAAAAAGAACGTGGCATCTCTCTGAGGCGGTTCCAATCCTGTAAAGTGTATGTTATTTCGTCATCGCTTTTTGAAAGGAGGAGGTTTTCCACCACCATTGCGATCAAATCCACCAGTTCATTCCCGTCTAAACCGGATTGGAGGTTTCGTTCAATGACAATGCGCAGAAAACCCTCCAGAGCAAGATCAAGAAAGAGCAGGTCGCGCACCGTGTTTCCATGGCCTTCCAGTTTGTCTTTCACGCGCTGGCGCGCCTTGGTGATCTTTTCCACCAGGGCGCTCACCGGGATCTCGGCATCATCTCGATGCCACCATATGAAATCCATGAGACGGTGCGTTTCTTCATCGAACAGATACCTGGCGGCGTGAATGGCCGTTCCCAGGTCTGTGGCGGAATGAAGGGCCTTGAGAATCCCCAGAAAATGCTCAAAATCGTGAATCAAGGCATCCTTCAGGTGGGGGATAAAATCAGGATGAGATGTGATAGGTCGCTCGTAGCTTTCCAGTCGTTCTTTTGTGACACCGCCCGCTTCCAGGGTCTTATAAAAGACACCAAGGTCGCCGTCACATCTGAAGAATTCCACGTAGGCCTCACAGATCACGACGTCATCCGGTGTGGTATTGTTGTGAAGTTTCTGATGCCATTCCTCCATGAAATGGCCGGAGACCTCTTTGATATGATGGCGATGCATGATGTTTAGAACCTCGTCACGGACCTTCTGTCCTTCGCCACCCCGTCCCGTTGTACTCAGTATAAGGCGAATGATCTCACGCTCTCCTGGCTCGTTGGCGTAGCGGTCAGAAAGCTTAACGGTCAAGCGGTCCTGCGCATGGCTAAGCTCCCTGGGCTGGGTGTTGTAATTGCGCTGCCAGTCCAATTGTCTTATGGCGGAAAAACGCAGCCACACAAAGATCAGGGCCAGTCCGTCCACGTTGTTCGTGACCCTGTCGAGCAGATCATAACAGAGGTTGAAACGGTGCATCAGTGTCCATGAATTGGGGCTCATCTCCTTTTCAATGATCTCGTCGGCAAGACTGGAGACGCGGGGATCGCCTGAAGACGTGTCACCTTCCGGAGGAACGACGACGGGGATGAAAAAATTGCGCCCGTTATCTTTGAGCCAGCGGCCCGAGTCAGCCTGTTTGAGCACGAACAAGATGCCCGTGGGGGCATTTTCTTCGCTCATTTCAATATGCAATTTTCTATCATCCTCATGCTCGACAAAGGTCGTCTCAGCGGCCTTGTTCTGGTACACGACCGTTCCGGCAGGGTAGATAGAAGACGGGGGCAAAAGCCATTCATGGCGGGAGCGATTTGACACACCCCAATGCAGGATCAGGGGTCCAGGAATGTCGGTGGTGAGGGTGACATGGTATCGCTCTTTTTCTTTGCTAACAATAACGGCTAACTGATCGTTATCAAGATGATATACGTGCTCGTAAGAGACCATTTCCTTTTTGGTTTCCTTTCTCAAGGTCTCAATGTTGAAAGCGTTTACAGGTTCAGCGTTCAGGGTTCACCGTTTAGATTTTCGGTTAACCCTGAACCCGTGACACGAATCAACGGTTGAGATTTGTGAGCTGAACCTACAATTTCTGAACGCCGAACCTCTGAACAGTGAACCCGTGAACGGTTACTCAATGTATCTGTCTGTATACAATTTCTAGTCTAATCATAATCTTACACACATGCAACAAAAACAAACCGGGGGTTCGGATTGAAAAAACCGTGAACTCGTGATATGTGAGTTCCAAAGTAAAGAATCCACGCCCAGAGGACGCGGTCTTGATCTACCCCCTTGAAGAGGGCCGGGCGTTCGCAAGCTCATGAATGCCTAAGAAAAAAATGCCTAGAATGCCTAAAATTGTAAAATGCCTAAAATCGGGGTTGCACGTTCTGTTTTTAACTTTAGGCATTTTAGGCACTTTTGGCATTTCGATGGAACCAAGTATGGCAGAGCCAATGACTCTTTCAGCCGTCCGCCTGCGGG
>JADFWI010000540.1 GCA_015222985.1 Pseudomonadota bacterium
ACCGTTAATCTACCTTAACAAAAGCCTTCGATTTGGCACCGCACACCGGGCACTCGTCCGGTGGCTCCTTTTCGCAGGTATAACCGCACACAGAGCATACATAGAAGTCTGTTTCTTCCGCAGACTCCAGGTTGTCCAATGCCTTCTGATAAAGTGAGGCATGAACCTTTTCCACCTTATTGGCATAGGTGAAGGAGGTCTCTGCCGCCTTATTGTTCTCCTCCTTGGCAGCCTCGATCATGGCCGGATACATCTCCATAAACTCGTGCGTCTCGCCTGCAATGGCTTCCTTTAAATTTTCAGCCGTACCCTTAGCCTGGCCAAGGGCACGCAGATGAGCCAGTGCGTGTACTGTTTCGGCCTCAGCAGCCGCCCTGAAGAGTCTGGCTACCTGGGGATAACCTTCTTTTTCTGCCTGCTTGGCAAAGGCCAGATACCTCCTGTTGGCCTGTGACTCCCCTGCGAAAGCTTCCATCAAGTTCTGTTCGGTCTTCCTCATCGTCGTTATTTCCTTTCACGTTTGCATGGCTATGCGTTTTTTAATAACACAATTTCCCCTCAAGAATACAATAGAAATGACGGATCATTTTAAGTTTTATCAAACAAAATTGTTGAAAAATGAGCAATGGATTGAAAGATCCTAGCCGCCTAACACGAAGGCATTGAACACCCACAGGCCGCTAATAGCCTGGGCCACTGCAAGAATTAAGACAATTAGATTATTCAAACCATGGATAAACGGAAAAACTCCTCGTTTCTTTTTGTTACGGTCCATGTAACGACCTGAAACTAGGCCAAAAATTACTAAAGGCAGCAACGCAAGAGCGACCTTGCCATGAGCTCCCGTTATGAGGAACCCGTGCCAGTAAAGATATGCCATCGTCATGCCCGAAACCATGCCGACCAACCATACCCCGAGGGCCATCTTGCCCAGGGCCACATGCCGCTTCCACTTGAAAACAGTCTTTTGGTTCATATGGAGGAAGCGAAACCGCTGAACTCCAAGATAGAATACATACAGGGCCAACAGTGTGGCCGAGAATTGAATGATAGGATGAATAAGAAGCAAGGCTGTTCCCATTAACCCCCTCTTCCCTGTCAAAAATACGCTGTCTCCCTCTCTCTAAGCACCTCCCGCCGCGGGAGGGGAATACGGATGGAGACTAATTAAATTCGTGAACCAGTATGAAGTCGTTTTTTGCCCTCGTCCCATGGCAGCCTACACAGCCTGCAGGTTTGCCAAAAGGTTTGGCCTTGCCATCCGGGGTGAACTTTGCCCAAAACCAGTCTCCGTCTTTGGCATTGTATCCCTGGACCTTGTACATCACGGTGATAGCCTTGAGTTCCATAGCCTTGCTATAGTTTTCTTTAACTTCGATGGCCCCATACTGAACGGGAGGTCTTGACGAATTTAAGGCTCGGTCATTCACATACACCTTATGTAAAGGACCATGCGGTGCTCGACCCGGCTGCATTCCCTGGTGATCAGGCCAGAAGGACCATTCCTTGTAAGGGGAAACCTTTGTGATATGATCCCACAGTGAACCAGGGTCGGGCCCAGGCATGTCTGCAAAAGCCAAAGGGCCTACGCACAAGCACGCTGAAATTAACAAAGATCCGATAGTGATTGTTCTTTTTTTCATTTATAGCCTCCCTCATATTCATTCAAACACTCACTGCATTCCAACTCCACATTGTCAACCCCTTTAAACCTTGCCTTGATCTCCTCTGCACTCAGATGAGACACGGCGCTGCAACCGCACTGAGGGCATTTCCCTTCCATCCGATACTTTTTTTCTCATTCATTTGAACCGCTTTTCTACGTGATGGTTTCGGAACAACTCCCTTGAAACCAACGACATCCCCAATAAGGGCAGGGTCTGTCGGGTGCTCATGATCTCCTGACCAAAAGGTGACAACAAAAACCAATACCCACAGGGCGAGCCTACTTCTACGCCTCAGCATCCAGCCTACACCGTGTAAAATCAATCTCTTCTCCGCAGCGCTTACATACATGCTTTCTGTCAAACTCGTCTGAAAAGATCTCTCTATCCTTCCCACAATGCGGACATTTGCACACGAAAGACCGCAGGTGCTTAAACTTCTCAAAACCAGGACAATGTTGGGGCGTGGTCATGATAACCTCCATGTGCAATCTTGAAAAATGTTCCCTAAACCACTTTTTCTCCATAGCCTCATTGAAAACGCAGGCCCTTCATCCCTGACTAATCCTGATGAGGCCACTCAACGCCGTTTTCCTCCTCAACGAAATAGCAGAAAGGTGTTTCAGCCGTTATGCCTTCCACAAACCGTGCAGATTGCAGTACTCACGCACTGTGACTTGTTCTGCTTCAATATTGAACACGGCTTCAGGCACATCACCAGGCTTCAAAAACTGGCGATAGGACCTTCCATCACCGATCACCTCGATCCATTCAATATAGTGTTTTTCCTCCATAGGATGGGCAACGCTGCCGACCTTTACTTTAATGCCTTCTGCGGTCTTTTCCACCGCTGGCACGTGTTTCTCCTTGGCAGCATCAACGGTATTCTCAACAAAAAGCTTCATGGGCTGCTTGCAGCACACGAGTTCGCCCTTGCCCGCATGGAGTACCTCTACCATGTTCCCACACACTCCACATTTGTACACTTGTAGTCTCTCCGTCATTCTTGCACCTCCTTCCTCTCCTTTACAGCCGCAAGGCCTCTCGTCATGTTCACTCTATTTGGAACACTTCCCCTTTTTTGACAATACCGCCGTGTGGACTTGATCTATAACCTGGTGTCAACGTGACCGGGCCCTCCGCACTCAGGCGTATAGCAAGTGACGTTTAAGAAATCACACTTCTCGCTACAGTTAGGGCAAACATCCGGCGGTGTTCCGGCCGTAATCAGGAATCCGCACTTGCCGCATTTCCAGTAAGTCTGGTTGCATTGAGGACAGATATCCCCAACAAATTTACCTGATGCCGTGTAGCCACAGTGGGCACACACCCAACTTTCTTGCTTGTCTCCCATTTCCTTCACCTCCTTTTGCTCATAGATTTGCCTGCATAATCGGCTTAAAAACCCTACTCAAAAGCTATTCGTTAGCCTTTCCACCAGCCCTTTTTAATGGCCAGATGACTATTTTGCATCGCCATAGGTTCATTGCTCGGTTACCCTGGCGCGTTCTTGATGAGACATCTCTGCCAGTCGCTCAACCTCATTAGTGTCCAACCCGAGCCCTTTAGCAACGCGACTGCCGTAATCTGAGTCGGCCTTGTAGAAGAGGGCTGTCTGGCGCAACTGGATCCGTTTTTTCGCGCTGCCCAAGTGGTCTACAATATTAGCGATCAGGTGATCCCGATCTTCGTCGGTCATCACCCTTCGGTAAAGCTCCCCAGGCTGAAAGAAATCGTCGTTGGGATGGGTGTATGGCTTACGTGAAGCCTTCCCTGATACATCAAAAGGGGGTTCACCTGCTGTGGGATCAGGTATGGGGCCGCCAAAGCTGTTTGGGTAGTAGTTCGGGCTGCCACCTCCGTTGGCGTCAAAGCGCATGGATCCGTCCCGCTGGTAGTTCTGCGCTGGACACGCCTTGGCCCGGTTCACGGGCAGCAGGTGGTAGTTTGGTCCCAGGCGATGGCGATGGGTGTCCTGGTAGCTGAAGAGACGGCCCTGAAGCATCTTATCTGGTGACGCGGCAATACCAGGAACGAAGTTAGAGGGAGAGAATGCGGCTTGCTCCACCTCGGCAAAGTAGTTTTCAGGGTTGCGGTCAAGAACAATACGGCCTACTGGTATCAGGGGGAAGTCACCATGAAACCAGACCTTGGTGATGTCAAAGGGGTCAAAGCGGTATTCCTCGGCCTGTTCAGGGGTCATGATCTGAACATAAACTTTCCAGGCCGGATACTCACGTCGATCGATCGCCTGGTACAGGTCACGGGTGGCGTGATCAGGGTCGTCGCTTTTCATTCGAGCCGCTTCTTGACGGGTGAGGTTCTGGATGCCCTGCTCGGTCTTGATCTGGTAATTTATCCACACGTACTTGTCCTTGTCACTGTACCACTTGAAGGTGTGACTGCTGTAGCCATTCATGTGACGGTAGCTCTTTGGGGTGCCTCGGTCTGAAAAGAGGATGGTCACCTGATGGATGGACTCGGGTGTTAGAG
>JADFWI010000541.1 GCA_015222985.1 Pseudomonadota bacterium
ATTCTCCTGCTTGCGGATTTTCCCATTCCCAATTGGGGGAATTCCCTATCTCGCTCCCATCGCGGTACCATGAATACGTCAGTTTATCATCGTCAGGGTCGAAGGAAGTGCTGGCGACCACGATGTAGTCACCGACTTTGGGATTTTCAGGTATTATGGAAAATGAAGCGGTTGGGGGGTTGTTGCCTTCTATTGGTTCAACAACTGCTATAAACTCTTCTATAGGTATTTTGGTGGGTGAGACCTGACCGCTGGGAGTATCCAGGGGAGTGCCAGGATCAGATGCATCCAATTTCATCGAGAATTTGTCACCGATAGAGACATCTACAGAAGGATATTTAAACACGACATTTGATTCCTCGGGTGATGCAAATACTTCAAGATTACCTGACCCCGTTCCCGTAATCGAGAATGTGTATGTATCACCCTTTGGTAGTTCAAAGTACCAAACGGGAGTGTTATCCTCTCCAGGCCAAGTGTCGAATTTCTCCGGTTTGAACTCAGAAATCCACTCATCATTTTCTGTGAGTCCTAAGCGTTCCCCTGCGGAATTCACAACCAAGACATTCACGGGACATTTCGCATAAAAATGCGAGTTAGGGTTAAAATGCGCTCCTGATTGATATCCCTCTTGACGTGCCCTTAATTCTTCGGGAGTTATCCAGTTACCACCACCAAATATATTGGTACCACCATATTTATTTGGCTCCGTCTCATATGGATACATATAGGCCTTACTAAAATTGCACCCTATATCATAATCACGGACAGGGGAACCGTCAACCCACTTGCAGCCAAATGATCTAGGTATATAATTATCATCGAATTTAATAGACCATCTAAAGTTATCCCAATCTGAGATGTGTTTAACAGACCCTTCTGGTTTTCCAGTCGGATGAGGATCAAAAACATATCCCTCGGTTCTCCAATTGCTATGTGTCGGGTAGAGGACAACCGCATGGTGCCCAAAAAGTTCGGCAAGACTTTCACCTTCACCCCAACCCACTTGGATAGGCGCAAATTCCCAACCTCCCAAGTTGCCTTTTTTACCTTGCTGCACAAAAAAATACAGAGTCTTCCATTGACAAGCCACACAACCAAAATGTGAAGCCTCTTGATAATCAGGGTTGAATGGATCAGTGGTGAATGTATCTTTGGCATTTGCACCCAGCCCACCCCAAGAGTTGTGATGAAATAGCGCGTGCTTATCTGTACTCCCATCAGGCCATCTGTACGGCTTTTCACCCCACTCATAATATATCTTTTTGATTTCATCTTTAGATAACCCTACTGTAAATTCAGCACTTGCGATGTGTAGCACTCCAACAGCATCTAACCTATATTTCGGCCCCATAATACCATCATTTGGATTAATAAATGGAAGATTAACTTTCACACGAAACGACCCGGCAGCGTCTGCAGATATCCCACCTGGCTCCGTGACTGGAGCCCCCCCGCCCCCCTCAAACTTTGCCGACGTCAACACTATGCCGGTTATGTGCTCGTACGCGCCGAACCCAGTCCCCGTTATTTCAATTCTCTTATTTTCACCAGCTCCAGGAACCGTGGAGGGGCATAGGGTTATTGTTGGTAACACTACAGTAATGCTCGTTGTTTTGCTCACACCGGGATACCCTGTTTTAGACGCGGTAACTTTAACTGTGTATGTGCCTTCAGAAACATCTTTTGGAAGGTTGAATTGCCCGCCGCAACAGGTAACATCATACACTGTCCCTGACAATGTGGAAATATCTATTCCCTCAACTTCAATAACAAAACTAACATCTGGTATTGCGTTACCTTTTGCATCTTTCACCGAACCTTGAACGATTACCGTTTCCCCGGGAGAATATGTATTCTTGCCTGTGAAAACAGTTAAAGCCATTCTTGGCATAGCACAACCACGGGCATCTGCATTGCTATCACCAGGATTACATATCTTTCCTTGACCGCATGGACAATCATTGGGACATGTTGCACAATTTTCTCCTGCATCACATATACCATTTCCACATTTGCCGGTAGTCTCTCCTTTACTCATACATTCATTCCAGCAGTCCTCCCTTGCCGCATCGCATTTAGAAAGACACTCCTGATAAGCAATACGTGCATAACATCCTGGGCTAACATAAAATTCATCTTCTGGTGTGTTTGGATCATCGCGTACAGTAGTGCATTCTGCTGCGTCGGGTTCCATCCCACAGGCAGCGTAGCATCCTTCGTCGTAACACTGCTCGTCACAATAAGCCGCTAAATCACCTACATCGTCTGCTGCTCCAAAACTTGGACTATAGTCAGGAGATATCTCCCCTTGACTATATGTCTCTGCTTCTTCCTTAAACTTAAAATAATCCGCTAAAAGACCTTCATCGTCTGCTGCTCCATTGGGAATAAAAACAAATAAACCAATCAACAGAATAATCCCAAGAATAAGATGACCTTTCTTCATAATCCCTCGCCCTTTTTAGGATAACTTTGCATTTTAAATTTCATAATGATATATATCTTTAAAACTATGGCGTCATTATGGGGTTGGAAAAGTTGAGTTTGGAAAGCCAAGTTTCAACTGAGTTTCCATCTTCAAGCAAG
>JADFWI010000542.1 GCA_015222985.1 Pseudomonadota bacterium
AATGTGGCGGTCACAGAGGAAATGATCAGGATGGTGGAGGCCCTGCGGAATTTTGAATCGTATCAAAAGGTGCTCCAAACATTTGACGAAACCGACGGAAAAGCGATTAATGAAGTCGGCAAATTCTAAGCTGATGGAGGTTTCATATGTTAAGGGGATTATGGACAGCCGCTTCGGGCATGGCCGCCCAGCAGCTAAGCGTTGATGTCATTGCCAACAACTTAGCCAATGTAAACACGGCTGGTTTTAAGAAGAGTCGTCCTGATTTCCAGGATCTTATGTATCAAACCCTCCGTCTGCCAGGCGCCACCACGGCTGCAGGGACCCAGATCCCAACGGGAATTCAGGTCGGGATGGGCACAAAACCGATGGGGGTGCAAAAATTGTTTTCACAGGGGGATTATAACCAGACAGGCAATGAACTTGATCTGGCAATCGAAGGGAAGGGTTTTTTCAAGATCGTGAGCAATGATGAAGAGGTCTACACCAGGGCCGGCGATTTCAAGACCGACAGCGAAGGGTATGTCTGCACCCCTGGCGGCGACAGGCTCGAGCCTGAGATCACAATCCCTGCAAATACGGTTTTTATTTCCGTAGATTCTAGAGGAAGACTGACAGCCTTTGGCGGGGGGAATACGGAACTGGCCACCTTTGATATCAAGTTGTACACGTTTCCCAATCCCGCCGGTCTCTTTAGCATGGGGCGAAATCTTTACCGATCCACGGAAGCATCCGGAGAGGAGACTGAAGGGGTGCCGGGAACAGACGGGGTGGGAACCATCGCCCAGGGCTATCTGGAGATGTCCAATGTGAATGTGGTGGAAGAGATGGTTACGATGATTATTGCCCAGCGGGCCTATGAAGCCAATTCAAAGGCTATCCAGACTTCTGATCAGATGCTTCAAATGGCTAATAATATCAAGCGGTAAAAGTAGCGAGCGATGCCAGATCCGGATGCATGATGCCATGCCACCTGTCGCGTGTGAAGCCATATCTGGCATCAGGAATCAGGCATCCGGTCATTGAGTCATGACTAATGACCAGTCACGGAGGCAAAATGAGAACTCTCAATGCCATTCTATTAACCACGGTTATTGCTGCGGCGACAACATTTGGCTTTTGTGATGTCCGGGCAGATACGCGGGCGTGCGTTGCCGTGATGGATGAGACGTTAGTAAGAGGGGAAAAAGTCTATTTGAAGGACGTTGCTCGCATAGAGGGGCCGGCCGCCTTGCAGAAACGACTTGGAGCCACCTATTTGGCCTATTCTCCGAACCCGGGAAAGCACAAGACATTGCGTGGATCGTGGATCGAGTCGAAGGTTCGCTCGCAGAGGTGGCTTCCGGAAAATATTGTTCTAAGGATACCTGAGTATGTCAGAATCGAGAGGGCTTGTCAGTCTATTCAAGACGAGGACTTCTTGCGGCGTTACACCGGCTTTATTGCACAACAGATCAGTGATCCCAATGTTGATTTTGGAATCAGTCGCTTCAGGGTTATTGGAAACGGCCCCTTGCCGGAGGGAGATGTCCGTGTTGATCTCAAAAATCAAGCTGATAAAAAGCCCATGGGGCATGTGAGCCTGAGCGCCTTTGTACGGGTCAACGGGAAAATCGAGCGTCGTGTTGTCTTATCAGGTTGGGTGGATAGAGTTGAAAAAGTTGTGTGCACTGTTCGACCCTTGCCGCGCCATGCCATCCTTGCCAAAGAGGATTTGTGTTTTGAGATGAAGAATATCTCCAAACTCCCAACCAACGTGACCAAAACACTTGAGGCGGTTGTCGGGAAAAGATTGAAACACGCGGTAAAGGCCGGCAGTGTATTGATGGCCAACACAATCGAGGATCCGCCACTCATAGAAAAGGGAGATCGAGTGACGATCATTGCCGAGTCGTCGACGATAAGGGTGACAGCCATTGGCATAGCGAAAAGCAAGGGATCTGCCGGCGAGCAAATACGTGTGATGAACTCTGTGAGCAATAAAGAAATAATAGCCTCGGTGGTTAACGGCTCAACCGTAAGAGTTGAATTCTAAGGAGCGCCTGGATATGAGAAATAGGATGTGCATGCTGGATTGTATTGTGATTGTGGGCATAATGGCTTTCTCAGGATGTGCCACGCCTGCGCAGAAAAAGCAATTGCAGGTCCACACGGAGGACATCCGGGGACACGAATTTGAAACCCCAAAATCGGCGGTGCCATCTGAAGGTTCATTGTGGACAGATGCAGGCAGAGTCTTGTTATTTGTGGACATGAGGGCCAGGGAAGTCGGGGATCTTGTCACCGTGAGGATTTCTGAAAAGCCAACAGGCAAATTGTACGCCAAGACACAGACAAGCCGTGATTCGAGTATTGAGGCGGGCAT
>JADFWI010000543.1 GCA_015222985.1 Pseudomonadota bacterium
CAATCAGTTCGCCCCCGACGATACCATGGGGCAGAATCTGGACAGAGCACCCGTATACCGGTCGTGTACTTGCTCTGCATACACGCGGGACCGCTTCTTTTGAAGAGTAATATTTTCCGGAATTATCACGATTTAAGGTTACGAAAAGCACTATGGTGTCATCGGATAATCTGCTTAGATCACCCTCGATCTGTTCCATGGACAAACTGTCATCAATACGGGTCATCCGAATATTTTCATAATATCCGGATAGCCCTTGTATCTGGCTCCAGAGCTGTGTTCCCGTAGGTGTGTTGTCGGCAACAAAGACGATCTCTTTGGTCTCGGAATGCAGGCTTAAAGCAATGGCTATCGTCTCTTTTACAGACGAAAGCTCAACAACCCCTGTAAATACATCCCGGTTTACAAGATTGGGAGCCTCGAGATTATTCACCCCGCAGAAAACTACCGGCGTGCCCGGAAATAGATCTTCATGATACTCGCGAAGAAAATCAAATGCGTTATCATCGGTAGATATAATCAGGTCAAATGTCTGGTTGCCGTACTTATATTTATACAAGTCATATAATTTCTCTTTGTACCGGGCATCGTATTTTATGGATTTGGTATCCATATATTCTATCGTGAGTTCAATCTCGTTTTCTTCGGATCCCATGACCGACTCAATCCCTTTCACAGTATTGTCAGTCCAGAGAAAGCCCTTGTGATAAGAATTCAGCACAAGCACACGCTTTGCCGTCTCCTCCTGTGCATTCGCTAACGAACCGCATAGAGAGAGGGTAAGAAGCAGGGAGATGCTGAAAATTGCTGCGGACTTACTCCACGCACTCATTGTCGTTCCGCTCCTTTTGCAGGAATCGTGAAGTAGAACGTCGAGCCCTTCCCCGGCTCTGATTCAACCCACATCCTGCCGCCATGCCGCTCCACAATCTTCTTGCAGACCGCAAGACCGATTCCGGTTCCCGAGTACTCGTCCCTGCCATGCAGACGCTGGAATATCACAAAGATGCGATCGAAAAACTCGGGATCGATTCCTATGCCGTTGTCAGCCACTGAGAAGGCCCAAGCTTCGTAGTTCGTAGTTTGTAGTTCGTAGTTCGTGGTTTGTAGTTCGTAGTTCGTGGTCTCCGATTCGCGATCTCTGATCTCTGATCTCTGATCTCTGATCCCCGTTCCCTTAGTTGTAGAGATATGGACACGCGGCGACTCATCGCCGCGGAACTTGATTGCGTTTCCGATCAGGTTCTGGAAAAGTTGCGTGAGTTGCGAAGCGTCCGCCGCAACAGTCGGCAGCAGATCGTGAGTCACCACAGCACCGCTCTCACTGATAGCAACCTCCAGATTGGCGAGCACCTGCTCAAGCACGTCCTCGCAGTCTGTCATTTTAAACGGTTCGCCGCGTGTTCCCACACGCGAAAACGTCAGCAGGTCATTGATCAGCGCCTGCATCCGTTTTGCCCCGTCCACCGCAAACTCAATGAAATCATCGGCATCGGCATCGAGCTTTCCCTTGTATCGCCTCTCAAGAAGCTGCATATAGCTCGATACCATGCGCAAAGGCTCCTGCAGGTCATGGGATGCGACATAGGCAAACTGTTGCAGCTCGACATTGGAACGTTCCAGATCCGTTACGGTTCGCCTTAATTTTTTCTCTGCCCGCTTGCGCTCAGCCACTTCCGCTTGGAGACTCTCCATCGTCTGACTGAGTTGGTAAGTCATATTGTTGAAAGCTGTGGCAAGTTCACCTATTTCATCATCGCTGCTAACGGACGCTTTTTTGCTTAGTTCGCCGGCCTGAATATCACGTGCGACTTTTGCCAGTTCCTGAATGGGGTGGACAATCCTTCGCACGGTCAAGATTCCTACTCCACCGGCAACCACAAATACTACCAGGAGAAGTGAAATAACGATCCAGACCGTCCTGATAGCCAGACTCAGTGCCTGATTTGCCTCTCGTTCGGCAACAATGGCAAATACCTGATCACCGAATCGGACGCGGTCCATTGCCATAACTACCGATGACGAGTTCAGCCCGGAATAGAAGCCTGCTTTCTCAGGAAGTGTAAAATGTGTATCTCTCAGGACAACAGAAGGATTGCGGTGGACGATCACTCTGCCTTGGGCATCGACTATATATATATCTTCTCCTGGATTGGTCCTCAGACCTGCTATCAGGTTCCAGATTTTCTTCAGAAAAACATCAGCCACCAGCACGCCGTCTACTTGTCCCTTTTGCAAATCTTTCAAAGGAAGGGCTATGGTTATGAACGGTTCGCCGGTTGTCGCATCAAACCACACAGGACTGTAGTAAGTCTTGGCCTCTTTTTCGGTAATCAGGAATTCATCTTTTTTGGATCGATCGCACAGATCATCAGAAGTGATTGTTTTCAGGCGGGAGAGGCGAACGCGCTCCCTGCCGTCTCCGTCAAGTAAGGTCAATTCAACAAACGCCTTTTGATGAGCCTGCAGCGCACCAAGAAGATCAAGCTGCTGCGGGTGTGTGAGCATGTGAATATCATTAATATCTACGACCATGCGTAAATCATTTTCCAGACTATTTATAAAAGATGATGCTTCGACTGAAATGCTGCGGGCGACTTCCTGTTGTAAGCGCACGGCTTCCTGTTGCATATTTGCAAAACTCTGCCAGGCAAGGAGCGCTCCCACCAGCAACAAAGGGAAAACAGCAAAACCAATAAAGGCAAGGGTCAGTCGGTATCGAATGGACTTTTTCATTTTGTCAACCGGCTAATAGATGATGTTGTCTGCCTGTTGTAAAATATTGTTCGGGATATCAAGACCGATGGCTTTAGCTGTTTTAAGGTTGATGGTCAAAAAGAAATCGGCTGTTTCCACCGACAAATCACCCGGCTTGGTGCCCTTGAGGATCTGGTCGGCTAATCTTGCAGATTGCTTGCCTATTGAGTAGTTATCAAACCCGTAACCTATCAGCGTACCTGCCTTAACCTGATCGAAAGATACCGAGACTGTCGGCAAGGAACGTTTGATGCCCGCTTTTGAAAAATCAGAAACATAACTAACAATCAAGTTATCAGGGAGCATAAGGATGGCACCGGCTTCTTCAGGAATAGCAGTAGTTGCTTTCTTTACGTCCTTAGACGTGGGAGTCTCGCGCACTAAAATTTCTACACCGAGCCTGGCAACAATTTCCTGAAGTTGCATCAAACCTTGGATTCCGCTTTTGTCATTGGGGTTGTAGGGCACAAAGACGCGCTTTACGCCAGGGACAATCTTCACCAACCATTCCACCTGCTTTTGAACGTGTCCGCCAACCTTGACGCCTGTGATATTGCCCCCGGGATTGCGCAGATTATCTACGACCCCGGCATCAACCGGGTCAGTCATAGGGCAAAACACAATGGGAATAGGGGCATCTATTTCCTCAACAGCCTGCTTGGCCAGAATGGTTGCCGGTGTGGTTATAGAAAATATCAGGTCTGGTTTTGCTTCTATTAATCTTTGGATAGCAGGCCCAAGGGCTTCGATACTTTCCGTAGGCCCTTCATAGATATAGGCAATGTTTTCACCTTCAACGTAACCTGATTCCGCCATACCATCCTTGAAACCATCTGCGACAACGTCCAAGGAAGAGGTGAGGTTGATGATCCCGACAGTAAAGGTCTTGGGCCGGGATTTACCACAAGCCACTAAGAATGCGATGGCCAGGATGACACCAAATATGAAGCAGTTAGACCTGTTGATATTGTTCAGCACTACTCCCCCTAACCCACTCCCTCCTGGGGAGGGGGGATAATATGGTGTTTTCACATTGTTTTTTCTCTGGTCATTTAACCTTCTCCACAATCTCATCATACGCCTGCTGTGCGGTTATCTCGCTGTCCAGCAACTGTATGATTATCTTATCCAGATCATTTTGCAGAAGTCGGTTTCTTTCTCCAAAGATATATCCTGCGTTGGTGCTGTAATGGACATTGCTGCCGTACCTGTTAGTGATCTTTGCCTGAAATTGCTCGAATTGATCGTTCGCCGTGTCAGAGGTGCTGAGATGCCCGACCAGGCCGGTCGGGGCTTTTGCGTAGCGCACCCATTTTTCAGCGACCAGTGGCGTGCTCCAGAACATCAGAAGCCTGATACCTTCGTCCCTGTTCGGAGCGTCCTTCATTACAGCCCATGTTGGGATATAACCCCCCAGATAGTAATTCGTCTTCTGGAATACAGGCAACTCGGCGGGTATCATCTTTATTGTTTTTTCTTCGTCTATCCCCATCCAGTGGCTATACATCCAGATACCATTTATAAAGAAGAGGCATTTATCGCTCAGTGGAAGATACAGAGTCTTAAACCAGACATTTCCGTTGTGAGAGTCTATCAGCGGATTGTATTTACCAAGCTCTTCGAAGGCCTGAAATGTCTTTAAAAGCGCCGCGTTTTTCTCGTCTGAACCCACCTCTTTTTTTGCTTTATCGAAATCACTGAGCTGGGATTTGAATAGGTTCTGAAATAGTATTTGGGATGATAAAAAATCATTACATTCATAGAATGCCGCAATATTCGTGTTATGCTCCTGATTGTACTGATCAACCGCCACAACATACGAGAGAAGATCATCGTAGGTCATCCCGGCGTGCTTTATTTTGATGCCTATTTGTTTGGCAACATCTTTGTTGTAATATATCACGTTGTAGTAGCCTTCTATATAGGGACCAACGATCATGCCTCCTGTTTGTTCTCTGTAAATAGAATCCTTTATGATGAAAGGTTTCTGCGTCTGTGTAAAACCATCCACCTCTTCGAAGTTCACAAGGTGTTTCTTACCCCATTGCGGATCATCCAATTCTTCGGCGACGTGTTGGTAAATACGATCATCTAACCAGATAACATCCCATTCTATATTGCCGGTCTTTATCATCCTGACAATATATTTAGCAGCTACATATTTACTGCGTACTCCCATTATTTGTTGGGGATACTTGAGGTTGACGTCGATATCGGGATTCATCAGTTCGAAATCCTGAGCAACCTCCTGCACAATGGTTTCGCGGTCGTGTTCGTGAAGCCAGTGCCCCATCCAGTTTACTCTCTTTTCAGAATCGGGATGCGCCGGAGCTTCAGTAAAATCTGTTCTCTTCTCTATGGTCGGTTGTTCTTCGTTTGTACAGCCGCCTGATAAAAGCAGAAGTAACAACGCAGAGAAAACAAGTCCTTTTTTCACGGCTGTTCACCTCCTTTTGCGAGAATTGTGAAGTAGAACGTCGCCCCCTGCCCTGCTCTGATTCTACCCACATCCGCCCGCCGTGCCGCTCCACGATCTTCTTGCAGACCGCAAGACCGATCCACGAATCACGAACCAGAACTTAGCGCCCTTTGGGCGGGACTTAGAAAAAGGAAATTCCTATACTATCGAGTTACAAAATTCTATAATGTTATCGGACAGACTTTGGATAAACTGAACTAATTGTGATTTGTCCGCCATTACGGTCGGCATGACAACGTGATAATCACTGAAACACAATCACGAAAACGCGAAAGATTGAAAGCACGAAATAAAACAACATTCAGGTCTTCGTATCTTGTATGTTCAAAGTTAAAACCAAAAGGTTAAAACCAAATGGCTATCTTTTTTAATGTAGGCTGAAAAATAAAGGAAGCTTCATAACTATCATGATTTATATAGATGATTCAAACAAGTTCAAGGTCCTTGCCGCCATCTATTCCTTTTATGACCGGTTTCTTAAAGGCTTTTCCCTGGCTTGCAGGCCGGGTTGCCATGTCTGTTGTACTGTA
>JADFWI010000544.1 GCA_015222985.1 Pseudomonadota bacterium
ATGCCGGTAATCTGATGTGCCACCTAACCCCGTGAAAATATTAATACAACTGACTACTAACAACGGACCACTGACATTACGGTTTAATCAACCGTTCCAATAAAATTGCAGATCTCACCAGGACACCTCGAATTACAGGAAATTACCATCCCAATGCACTACCCGAGTTTCTTGAGAAGAAACCAGAAGTTTGACAAACCGCGTGACATCAACTAAAAATCCATGACTAAATTCAAGGTGTTCTAAAAATTCGGAGAAGCGCTAATGGACATTCAAGAGATCACGCAAAACGTCGAAAAAGGGGGCCTGGTTCTCCGGCAGATCAGGGCAGAAGTAGAAAAAGCCGTGGTGGGGCAAAGGTACCTTATAGAGAGGATGTTGATCGGGCTCCTGTGCGATGGCCACCTTCTTCTGGAAGGCCTTCCGGGATTGGCCAAGACAACGGCTGTCAAGACCCTGGCTGCGGCCATCAGGACAACGTTTCAGAGGATCCAGTTCACCCCGGATCTCCTGCCGGCAGACATCCTTGGCACCCAGGTTTACCGACCTGACAATGCTGCCTTTGAAATCAAGAAGGGTCCCATCTTTCACAACATCATCCTGGCGGACGAGATCAACCGGGCGCCTGCCAAGGTCCAGAGCGCCCTTTTGGAAGCCATGCAGGAGCGGCAGGTAACCATAGGGGAGATGACTTTCCTCCTTGACAGGCCGTTTCTCGTCCTTGCCACACAAAATCCGATTGAACAAGAGGGGACTTATCCTCTTCCAGAGGCCCAAATAGATCGCTTTATGATGAAGATCAAGGTCGATTACCCGTCGGCAGAGGAAGAAAAAGAGATTATGTTGCGGTTTGGCAGGGGAGACGCTGAAAATATCAACGGGGTTGTAGAGGTTGCCCAGATCGAATCGGCCAGGGAGACCATGCGATCGATCCACATGGAAGAAAAAATCGCAGACTACATTGTGCGTATCTCCAGGGCCACCAGAAACCCTGAGGACTTTGGCTTGGAATTAGGTCCCATGATCAGTTACGGGGCCTCTCCCAGGGCATCCATGTGGCTCGGCCTGGCCTCCCGTGCCCATGCATTCTTGAGCGACCGCGGTTATGTGACACCCCAGGATGTCAAGTCCATGGCCCTGGACGTGCTCCGGCACCGGCTTATCTTGAGCTATGAGGCTGAGGCGGAAGGGAAGAGCACGGATGACTTGATCAGCGTGTTACTGGAACGGATCGAGGTCCCTTGAGATGCTCTCAGGGGCGCTGTTAAGAAAGATTCAAAGGTTTCATTTTCAGACCAAGCGCCTGGCAAACGATCTATTTGCCGGCCAGTATGAAAGCGCCTTTAGAGGCAGGGGGGTTGAATTTTCCGAGGTCCGGGAGTACCAGCCCGGTGACGACATCCGCACCATTGACTGGAACGTCTCTGCCCGTTTTGGTCGCCCTTTTGTGAAGGTCTTTCACGAGGAGAGAGAACTCACCGTTATGCTCCTGTTGGATCTTTCCGGTTCCAACCTCTTTGGGACAAGAAACAAGTTCAAGAGGGATCTCCTGGCCGAAGTGGCCGGCATGCTGGCCTTTCTGGCCATCCGGACAAATGACAAGGTCGGGGCCATCCTGTTCAGCTCAGGGGTGGAAAAATACATACCGCCCAAGAAAGGAGCATCCCATGTATGGCGGCTGATCAAGGAGGTATTTACGTACGAACCCCAGGACTTGACCACCAACCTTGATTCGGTGCTCACGTATCTGAACCGGGTGGCAAAGCGTCATGCCATTGTTTTTTTGATCTCTGACTGCATGGACACCGGCTTTGAGAAATCCCTGAGACTGACGGCCAGGAAACACGACCTCATAGTCATACGGGTGTCCGACCCGGCAGAAGAGGAGCTGCCTGATGTAGGTTTGGTGACCCTTAGAGATCCGGAGACAGGGCAGGCGGCATTGATCAATACCGGAAGCAAAAGACTGAGAGAGGGATGGCGCAGCTACCAAAAGGAGCAGGCCGCTTACCTTTCCGACTTGCTCAAAAGAGTAGGGGTTGATCTGGTGGAACTATCCACTGACGGGCCGGTGGTCGAGCCCTTGACGCGCCTTTTTGATGCAAGGAGAAGGCGGTTGTAGAATAAGTGCCTAAAGTGCCTAAAATGCCTAAAGTTAAGGCGTATTATTTCCTGATCGTCGGACTCCTTTTCCTTGTCTGGCCCGCTATTCTGTCGTCCCAGAATGATATCAGTGATTCAAGCCCGGGATTGACCGCCTCTTTGGACCGGAAGTCAGTTAGGTTTGGGAGCATTGCGGCGCTTACCCTTGAATATTGTCTCCCAGAGGGAGGTCGTCTTCCCAAAGATGCGGAAATAAAGGGTCTTGAAGGCATCACTACTGTAGAACGTGTAACAGGGCCTGACAGGATCAGGCTCAAACTCCTGGTTGACCGGCTTGATTCCTGGAAAACAGGGCCGCTCTCGCTTAGCTATCTGGATAGAGACGGAAAAACCCAGGTCCTGACGGCTGATCCTGTCTCGATCAGGGTGGTTTCAAATCTGGGCGAAAAATCTGAGGAAGCTCAGCTCCGGCCCATTCAGGGGATTATCCCGACAAAGGCGTTGTGGCTGAAGTACCTTCCGTGGGGAGCCGGTCTGCTGGGCATCTTGCTGGTTTGCACGGGTTTTCTCTGGTGGCGCAAAAAAGGGTGCATTCAGGAGGTCTCCGCAGAATTGCATGATCCCCCGCACTTGCGGGCAATAAAAGAGATTGAGCAACTCGAAGCGCAGGGGCTTTTTGAAGAGGGTCGCTTCAAGGGATTTTACTTTCGTTTTTCCGAGATCCTCAGGCGATATCTGGAACGGCTCAGGGGATTTCCGGCAGCCGAGTTGACTACAGAAGAGATTGCCTGGCGTATTGATAACGTGCAGGATCGAAGACTCCTCCCTCTGCTGCGGCAGGCTGACCTTGTCAAGTTTGCCGGTGCCGTGCCAACATCGGCAAGAAAAGAGGGGGAAGTAAAGACGGCCCTTTCCTACATCCGGGAAACGAGCCCGGCCGTTGAAAGCCATTATGTTGGGTTTCGCCCTTGTGTTTTCGAGGAAAGCGGACTTGTCATACCTCGTAGGTTGGGTTGAGGTACGAAACCCAACATCATTAAAACGGGCTCAACCCAACCTACGAAACTTATCGGAACAACCAAATGACATTCAGGTTTGCTTACCCAATCCTTCTTGTCCTGATTGTGGCGGTGACGGGTTGGCTCTTTTTTGCCCTGTGGAGAAGAGATGCCAGCATAACCTGTTCCGTGGCTTCCGCAATGGCAGGGCTGGCCGGGGGCAGCAACCGGTTCTGGGGCAAGATCCCTCTGGCATTAAGGACGGCTTGCCTGGTCCTGCTGGTCCTGGCTTGTGCCCGCCCCCAATTCTTTAACGTCTCCAGGGAGATTCTGTCCCCAGGGGTAGACATTATGCTCTGCATAGACACCTCCGGGTCCATGCAGGCCCTGGACTTCAAACTGGACGGCGATCCAGTCTCCCGGCTCACTGCAGTGAAGAAGGTAGTCGGCGAGTTCGTCAAGAAGAGAGAGATGGACAGGATCGGCCTTGTGGTTTTCGGAGAAGATGCCTTCACCCAGTCCCCTTTGACCCTGGACAAAGGTCTCCTGTTGGCCCTGGTAGAGCAAATAGAGATCGGTATGGCCGGTGATCGGACGGCTGTCGGCTCCGCCATAGCTGTCGGAGGCAAGAGGCTGAAGGATCTGAAGGCCAAATCAAAGATCCTGATCCTTCTTACGGACGGACGGCACAATGCAGGGGATATCACTCCTGAAGAGGCTGCTGAGGCGGTTCGGGCATTGGGTATCAAGATCTATGGCATTGGCGTCGGGGGGAAGGGACCGGCTCCTTTCAGGGTCAAGACCTTCTTTGGCCCGCGCCTGATCCATCAACAGGTTGATCTTGATGAGCAGACCCTGAAAAGGGTTGCAAGCATCGGCGGCGGCAAGTATTTCAGGGCTGCTGACAGCGAACAGCTATCAGAAATATACGATATCATAGACCGGCAAGAGAAAACCGAGGTCAAGGTTAAGGAGTTTTTCCATTTTCGAGAACTCTACCATTATTTCCTTATCCCGGCGCTTGTCTTGTTAGGACTGGAGATCTTTCTGAGAAGTACCTTTTTGAGGATCATCCCATGAAACTGGCTCATGCCTGGATTCTTCATTTCATGTGGCTGCTGCCCCTGGCCGGCCTGGCCCTTGTTGTTTGCCATCGGCAAAGGGCAAAAGCCTTAGAGCGTTTTGCAGACCCGGAGCTATTAGTCCGGCTGACAGGGGAAGACAAGGGGCGGAGGCGATTTTTCAAAGGGCTTTTCTTGCTCAGTGCCCTTGGGCTGATGCTTTTTGCACTGACAGGGCCGCGCTGGGGGAGTCATTACCAGGAGGTCAGTCAAAAAGGCGTGGATATCATGATCCTTGTGGATGTCTCACCCAGCATGCTGGTGGAAGACATCAAGCCAAACCGGCTTGAGCGGGCCAGGCGGGAGATCATGGATTTTCTAAGGGTTGTGCGGGGAGACCGCGTGGGCCTGGTCGCCTTGTCCGGGGCGGCCTTTATCCAGTGCCCCTTGACACTCGACTATGGCGCTCTTGAGATGTTCTTGAGCCAATTGGAGCCGGACCTTATTCCGGTGCCGGGCACGGACCTGGGTGCGGCTATTGAAAAGGGTCTCTCTTCTTTTGATTTCAAAACAGAAACAGACAAGGTCATGCTTTTCATCACAGATGGTGAGGACAATGAAGCAAAAGGGCTTGAAGTGGCACGCAAGGCAGCCGAAAAGGGGGTCAAGGTCTTTGTCTTCGGCATGGGAGAGCCCTCCGGCGGGCCCATACCGGCCGGTGATGGGAAAGGGGGGTTCAAAAAAGATAAGGACGGCAAACTGATTCTATCCAGGCTCGACGAGGAGGGTCTCAGCCAAATCGCTTCCATAACCGGAGGGGCCTATGCCCGATCCGTGTCAGGCGATCTCGATCTCGATATCCTCTATTTTGAGGGGATCAAATCCAGGACAAAGGCAGAAACCCTGAAGAGCGGAAAGATCAAGGTCTATGAGGAACGTTTCCCTATCTTTTTGCTGGCGGCATTCCTGTTCCTGGTCTTGGAAGGTTTGCTCGTTGAAAGAAAAGCCATCTTCACGTTCCTTGTTGTGCTCGTTTTTTCGGCCCAGGCATCGGCAGGACAAGGCCCTGATGAACTTTACAGCCAGGGCTGCTTTGCCGAAGCCGAAAAGGCATATGCCGATCTGGATATGGATCATCCAAAAGAGCTCCGTTACCGCTACAACCGGGGATGCGCGGCCTATCAGAACTCTGATTACCAGGCCGCTGTAGCCGCCTTTTCGAGCGTGTTAAGAAGGGCCCAAGGCGATGAAACGCGGTTCAAAAGCGCTTACAACCTGGGCAATGCAGCTTACAAGCAGGAGGACTTTGCTACTGCCGCGGCGCATTACAAAAAAGCGATCTTTTACAGTCCGGAAAGCGAGGATGCAAAGCATAACCTTGAGCTGGCCCTGAGAGAACTGGAGAAACAGAAAAAGGAAAAAGCAGAGGAGCCAGAAAAAGGACCTCAAAAAGATCCTGGCCGGCCACAAGACAAAAAGGATCATCCAAAAAGCGGCAAAGAAGAGGAAGGCCCGGAAAAGGCTTCTCAAGACAGGGATCAGGGGGACGAAAAAGGCCAAGCCGAATCGGGTCCGGCAGAGGAGTCCTTTCATGCTTTGCCAGATAAAGATGAGGAAGCCGCAGGGCCTGCTGCCGCCACGATCGATAAGAAAAAGGCCGAGGCGCTGCTGGACAATGTCAAAGAGGATCGTTCCCGTTTCCTGCGCTTTCAGATTTCCAGGGACAAGAAGCACGGCGTGCCATCAGGAAAGGACTGGTAAGAGCTGAAAGCTCAAAGCTCAAAGCTCAAAGGTAAAGAAGAAGCAACGAAAAGTTTCCAGTTTCCAGTTTCAACTATCTGGTATTTGGTATGATGAACAGAGCAATATTCAAAGTCAGAAATCTTCAAGGGTCCCAAGTCATGACTAACCGCAATATTCCTCACAGGCAAATTTCATTTGGAGTGCCTTTCTGCCCTTTGAACTTTCAGCTTTCAGCTTTCAGCTTTCAGCTTTCAGCGATTTTTTTACTGCTGCCGGCATGCCTTCTTTTCATATTAGTCCCCTGCCTGGCCAACGCCGATGTGTCCATAACAATGAAGCTGGATAGATCCGAAGCCACGCTGGTCGATTCCGTGAGGATGGTCGTGAGCCTGTCAGGTACTCGGAGCAGCGATTCAGAGCCGGTTGTCCACGGCCTGGAAGATTTTACCGTGTCACAGGGGGGGAGATCAAGCCGTGTTGAAATCATTAACGGCAAGGTCAACGCTGGAATCGATTATGCCTATTTCATTCAGCCGAGAAAGACCGGAACCTTTAACATCGGCCCTGCCGAGGTAACAGTCGAAGGGAAAACCTTCAGGAGCAATCCGGCGACCCTGACGGTTGTCAAAGCGCCTCAATTATCAGGTGTTGACCGGGGCCCACTTTTTCTGACCGCTTCCGTCTCTTCACACAAAGCGTATCTGGAAGAGCAGGTCATTTATACCCTTAAGCTCTACCGCCTGGCAAAGGTCAAGGATATCTCCCTCCATCTTCCGGAAACCGAACACCTTGCCTTTAAACAACTTGGCAAACCCGTCGAATACCAGAGCGTTTATGACGGCCGGGCCTACCAGGTTCTGGAGGTCCGGTATGCTCTGGTTCCGTCCAGAGAAGGTGAATATATGATCGGGCCTGCAAGAATGGATATGACCGTGTTTCAGCCCGGTCGTCGTTCTTCCCGGAACCTCTTTGACGACCCGTTTTTTTCCTTTTCCAGGGGCAGGTCCATGACCCTAACCAGCGAGCCTTTGGCTCTAAACGTGCTGCCCCTGCCGGAGGAGGGAAGGCTGGCCGGTTTCAGCGGCCTGGTGGGAACCTTTCAAATAGAATCCAGTCTGGAGCCGTCCGAGATAAGAGCCGGCGAATCCGCCACACTGACGGTTCTTCTGAAGGGCCGGGGCAATATCAACCGGATCCCGGACTTGAAAGTGCCTTCCCTGACCCACACGAAGGTCTATGCTGATCAACCGATCTTGCGGTCGGAACCGGATGCCGAAGGGCTGGCAGGCTCAAAGACCATGAAATGGGCTCTGGTGCCTGACAAGGAGGGGCGCTATCAGATCCCACGGCTGTCGGTCAGCTTTTTTGACACCACGACTGATCAATACCGCGTGATAAAGACCCCGGCACTTACCCTTTCCGTTCTCCCCGGCGAGGCCCGGCAGGTTCAGGCATTCGCAGATTCCGCAAAGGGAAAGAGGCCTGAAGGGCCTGCCAGGCAGGCTGTCAAAGAACTTGGCCGTGATATCTTGCCGGTGCACACTTTCGTCAAAGACCTGACGCCCGGTTTTCGGGTTTGGCCTTGGTCGGCGTTTTTCTGGTTGGTTCTAATAGGGCCCCTTTTTGTTTATGTGGCAACGTTTCTGGGCCTGAGATTTCGCAGGAACTCGGACAGATCTGTGGCCGCAGTAAAAGCAAAAAAGGCAGCCAGGAGATTGACCCGTCGATGCCGTCAGGAAGGGCTCAGTTCAAACGATCTGGTCTTGGCCGTCAGGGACTATCTGAACGAGCGATTCGGCCTGACCCCTGGCTCCCTGACACCGGACGAGGCGGCCCAGATCTTAAAATCAAAGGGTGTCCGCCTTGATACAGCTCAGAAATTGCAGGCTATCTTGCAAGGACTTGAAGATGCTGTGTATACGGGTAAGGGGAATGAGTCCTGTGATATCGGCGAAGATATTCCCGGGCTGATCAACCGGATCGAAAAGGAGGTGCGGTGAGAAGACCCATCGGGCTCATCGTACTCACCCTTGTGGCCTTCTTTCCTTTCATGGCCGGTGTCGCGGCCGAAGACCCGCAATGGGAAGAGATCTTTTTCAGGTCAAATCAGGCGTACAAGGAAGGGCGTTTCCAGGAGGCAATCAACGGGTACGGCCATTTGATCCAGTCCGGACAGAGAACCGGGCACCTCTTCTACAACTTGGGGAATGCCTGTTTTCGACTCGAACAGCTCGGCCCCGCCATTTTGAACTTTGAGCGGGCACGGCTCCTGATGCCGAGAGATGCGGACCTGAGTTTCAACCTGCGCCATGCCCGTGATCAGATCCAGGATGCCATTCCCGACTCCCAGGGCCTTATCAGCTCGACTTTTTTCTGGCTTGACTCCTTGAGCCTAAATGATCTCTTTTTGGGTTTTGCCATCGTAAACATCCTGTTCTGGGCAATTCTCCTGATAAGGCTGTTTTTCAGGTCTGAGTGGTCCTACTACCTACTCCTCGTCGTCCTAATTTTCTGGGTGATTGCCGGCGCCTCTTTTGGATTGAAATGGTACCAGGTGGGAACCGATGACCGTGCCGTCATCCTAACGGAAGAGGTGGATGTCCTGGCCGGTCCTGATATCCAGGACACCGTCCTTTTCAAGCTCCACGCAGGCGCTATCGTGCATCACGAAAGATCAGAGGACGGATGGTCCCTAATTCGTCTGCCGGACAAAAAAAGGGGCTGGGTAAAGAGAGAGTCCGTTGAAAGGATACAGTACATGCAGACCCTAAAATCCGGGTCCTTATCCCCTGCTTTGCGCAAAACGTACAGTTCGTATTCCGCGGTTTCGTCAATATCTGTGAAACTCACCCCATGTTCATTAAAAAGATTTCAAGCGGTATAGCCATAAATCCATCTTTATAGAAAAAGGTTTCTTTTGATAGTATTTTCAATAGAATAAGATTTTTCGCTACGCTCGAAATGACAACTTTAGTCAGTTCTCGGACAGCCTCCTATACTAGCTGGACTTATTCTTATCTTGCCGGCTAAGGCATTTGGCAACTGCAGAGGGTGACAACACCAAGCCAGGGTAGGTTGGATTGAAGCAGGCCACGATGGCGGTAAAGGGACACCTTCAGGATCTGAAGAAACATAGACAAGGCCCTGTGATTCAGCGAATAAGCGAAACCGCTTGACTTCACATGGCCCCAAGAATATGCTTTTGATAAGCATGTGTTAGGGTATAGATACAACTGGTAGACCATCGTATCTTGTCCAGGGGGGTCAAATGAGACATGCAATACCGCAAAACGCCTGCAAAAAACGGAACGTATTTTTTCATGGTCGTAACCTACAAGCTTGAGAGTCCATAGTTCTTCCTAACCCCATGAATTTTAAAGAAATATCATATTGTCTGAACCGTCATTCCCGCCCCTGCTTC
>JADFWI010000545.1 GCA_015222985.1 Pseudomonadota bacterium
AGTTTCGTGAGATAACGCCGGTTCGGTTTGAGCCCGTCTTTGTCTGCTTTCTCAGGCCATTCATAAAATGCCACAGGGGTTTTGAATCTGGGAAGATAACGTTCCAGATGTGAAACGACTTTCTTTTGATCTACTGGTTTACCTTGTTGCGTTTTGATGAAAGCCAGTGGACGGAAACCGAATTCTCTGTCTTCGACAGGAACAACCAGAGCCTGTGAGATGTGAGGCAAAAGACATAAGAGGCTTTCAATCTCTTCAGGGCAAATATTCTCACCACCGGAGACAAACATATTATCTCGTCTTCCCTGGAACGTCAGGTAGCCGTCAGCGTCGAGGCGGCCGAGATCACCGGTTCGGAACCAGCCGTGATCGTCAACAGGAAGGAACATCTTTCCTGCCCCCACATAACCCGTGAAAAGGGTTTTCCCCTTGACGAGAATTTCTCCCGCATCAATTTTCACGCTTCGATAGTCCAAAACTTTTCCAGAACTGGACAGACGTTCCCTGTGGTCCTTCGCAGCCGTTGTGGTCACCTGGGAAGCCATCTCCGTCAATCCGTAGGTGGTGCGGACGGGCAGGCCGGCTTCGTCGGCTTTGGTAATAAGAGACGCAGGGACAGTGCCGCCCCCTACAAGAACGGCCTTTAGCCGTCTTATTGTTTGCAGATCCAGGCCCTCTTTCAACAAACGATAGAGTTGCGTGGAGACAAGGGACAGGTGCGTAATGCCGTATTTGTCCATTGATTCACCGATGTTCTCCTTAACTTCGGGTATGACAACTGTGCCCCTGCCCAGTAACATGCGAAAGATGATGCCCAAGCCGCCCACATGGCAGAGGGGAAGGGACAGGAGCCAGCGATCACCAGGCTGCACGTCGACATTCCGATTCGAACCAAGGGCGCTGTAGTAATGATTGCCAAAGGAATGGACTGCAGCCTTGGGCACAGCGGAGCTCCCGGAAGTAAGAATGATGGTGGCATGGCGCTCAAGATCGACAGTGACGCTATGCCATGTTTTGTCTGCATGGGACATCCCGTTTTTAAATATTGTGTCCGGACTGACTCTTCGGATCTCACGGGACGTTCCAGGAGATAGCCGATTGAGAGAATCCACAACGGCGGCGCAGTCGATTTTTTTAAGGACTGACAGGATAGTCTTCTCGGGGAATCTGGGACTCACTGGGCAGGCTACGCCACCCAGCCTCAAGATGGCGTGCAATAATATCAGATACTCCCAACGGTTATTGGAAACAATGGCAATGCGCTGTCCGCGCGTCAGGCCCTTTTCTGTCAGCCATACAGCTACGGAGGCAACCATTTGCTCATATTCGCCGTATGAGATGATCTTGTCCCCGGAAATGATGGCCGGGAGGTTGCCATATTCCCTGGCGGCAGCATTGAGGGGGCAATGTATATCAGTCATCACAAATAGCCTGAAGCAGGTCGTGTCTCAGGCCTTTTCCAGGATCTGGCAGTTTGGCAATTTGCAACCTTCCTCTTTCGATCTTGGGAGAATCGACCAGCAAGTCCTGGTCAAACCAGTCCAGGGTGTCGAGTCCCGCAGGCACGTCGCGCCTGTTTGCGGAGGCAGCCACCTGCGCAAGGACCTCCAGCCCCACACCAGATTCAAAGGCAGAGCTTATGACGGGTGTCATGCCAATGGCAGCGGCCGACCGGGCAAACCGGATTGCTTTTTCAACACCCAACAAAGTCGGCTTCAGGACAATGGCTTTTATTTTCGATAGGGACGGGAGGTCCTCCGGCGCCAGTTCCAGCAGACTCTCGTCCAGAGCAAGGGGCATGGATACCATCTCATCCATGAGCTGTTTCAAGAGGGCGAACGTTTTGACTGGCTCTTCAATATAATCAATCTTTGCATCAGCCAGCGCTTTGGCAAAAGCAAGGGCATGATCCATGTCCCAGGCCCGGTTGGCATCCAACCGTAGGGTGGCGTCATCACCAATGAGTCGCTTCACGTCTCGGGTGATCTCTATGTCTTCCCGTATGGGATTGCGACCCACCTTGAGCTTGAATGCCAAGTAACCCTTCTTGAGCAGTTTTACTGTTTTTTCCATGATTCTGTCAGGTGGACCGGTCAAGAGACAGTTTATGGAAATCCAATCGCGGGGCGAGTCGGATATCAGCTTGCGCAGAGGGACGCCCCGCATGGCAGCCACAAGATTCAGAACCGCCGTCTCGAACCCGAATCTCACTGACGGTGCCAGATCGTACCCTTTGAGCCAGGTTTCAAAACCTCCTGACAGCTCTTGGAGACCGTCTGGCAAATCATGCCCTATGACCCGAGATCGTAAGCAGGCTATTTGGCTTTCTGCCTCTGTCAAGTCTTCTCGGCTCAAGCCCGGCAACGGCGAGATCTCACCTAAGGCGACGTGGCCATTGTCCGCACCAAGCTCTATGATGAGTCCGGTTCTGTGCGTCAGGTGGTGTCGGCCAATAATCAAGGGTTCTCGGAGAAGAAGGCTAAACCTGGAGATCTTGAATGCTGAAATTTTCATATCCTGAAAATGTAAATCTATTTCTTCGCAAGCCCTAAGGCCGGCGTGGGAACTTGGAGAAATCCGGTTTGCGTTTTTCAACAAAAGCGTTACGTCCTTCCTGCGCTTCATCGGTCATGTAAAACAACAGGGTCGCATTGCCTGCCAGTTCCTGAAGACCTGCCTGGCCGTCACAGTCCGCATTGAGTGCGGCCTTGAGGCACCGGATTGCCAACGGGGAGTGGGCTAGAATTTCGCGGCACCACTTAATGGTTTCTTCTTCAAGTTTTTTCAAAGGTACCACGGCATTTACCAGCCCCATTTGCAACACTTCCTGGGCTGAATACTTACGACAAAGAAACCAGATCTCGCGGGCCTTTTTCTGGCCCACAACACGTGCCAAATAAGCGGAGCCGTACCCACCATCGAAGGATCCTACTTTGGGGCCGGTCTGGCCGAAGACCGCATTGTCCGCGGCAATCGTAAGATCGCACATCAAGTGGAGAACGTGGCCTCCCCCAATCGCATAACCGGCCACCATTGCAATGATCGGCTTTGGACAGGTGCGGATCTGTCGCTGAAGGTCCAAGACATTTAGGCGTTCAATGCCGTCGTGATCAGCATAGCCTGCGTCACGGCGCAATGTCTGATCTCCACCTGAGCAGAAGGCCTTGTCACCCTCACCCGTCAGGATAACAACACCAATCTCTTCATCATCGCGGGCATCGTTCAAGGCCTGCGACATCTCCCTGACGGTCAAAGGCCGGAACGCATTCCGGACATCAGGTCTGTTGATCGTGATCTTGGCAATCCCTTCAGACTTTTCGTATCTGATGTCCGAGAATTCCCTGGAACTCTTCCATTCAATCGTCGCCATAGTAATCCCTTACTCCTTGAGCAAAAAACGTTTGATGCGCTCTGCCACTGCAGGGCAGTTCTCCACATGCACATTGTGCCCCGCCCCAGAGACAATCTCGACTACAGCATGGGGTAACAGTTTTGCCATGGCTCCTGCGATGTTAACGTAATTGCTGTCCCGTTCCCCTGCCATAAGCAGCACGGGCATGGTCAGACCAGGCAGATGACTCCAGAGCGGCGCCTGAGCCCCTGCACCCATGCCTCGAAGGACTCTTGCAAGTTCCGTCGGGTCATTAAGACGCCGTTGTTGGATAACCCTCTCAAGCTTATCAGGGTCCTCAGCCAAGGTGGCAAAAAGCGGCTGACGATACCATGTCTGGAGAAACTCTTCAAACCTGCCTCGTTCCAGATCGCGCGCTCTTTTCTCGTCCGCCTGCTGCCGAGTCCGCCGATCAGTTTGCGTCTGAATCCCTGCCGTTGCCGACTCCACAATGAGCTTCGAACAAACCTGTTTGCAATGAGTTGCCAGGTAGAGAGCCAGGCGCCCTCCCATGGAGTATCCCACCACTGCCGCCGGGATGAGGTGTAGATGCTCCATGGTCCGCACAACGCAGGTCGCTGCTCCGGGCGGGGTGTAGGCATCATCGTCGGCGAGATTAAGGCTCTTGCCGTGGCCCGGCAAATCCACGGCTATACAGTAATACGTCCCGCTCAAGTGTTCGATGACCTCGCCCCAGTCGCATGTGCTCCCCATGAACCCATGGAGAAACACTACTGGCGGGGCTGAGGGGTCTCCATGCGATTCGTAATGGAGAAGAGGCTTGGAGTGGTCATTGGCCATTTATCATTGGTCAGTGAGCAGGTGTCAGTGTTCAGGGTTGCAACCTCTCACTTTCTCACCTTCTCCCTTTCTGATTTATGCCGTACGGAATTGTTTTGCAAGATGAACGTCGAACATCGAATCCGCCTTCGGCGGATCGAATGAAAAACGAATATCCAATACCGATTCAGCCGTCGTAGCTA
>JADFWI010000008.1 GCA_015222985.1 Pseudomonadota bacterium
TCGGTCAAGATAATCTCGCCGTTTTTTTTAACAGCCTTTAGCAACTTGCTCAAATTGGTTTTCGCATCTCGAACACCTACACTCATGGACTGCATGGGCACCTGCCTTTTGTAACTATAATGACCTCTCTCTGAGTTGGTTATCATAACCACATTCTCAACGTTGTCAACAAAAAAATCCCCCGAGCTCGATTTCGAGCTGGATTACCAGCTTTCCCTCAGTACGGAGCAACGCTTCCAGATAATGTTTCAAAAATCGCGCGAACTGGCGGAAATGTTAATCAAAAATGGATACCGAAAGCCTTTTGAACTCATTAAACGCTCATGATGTAAGGAAAAAACTTGAATAGGGTTTATTCCGGTCGATGGCTTTACCTGCGAGCCTGAATCCTCTGGAAGCGAGCCGAGGCAGTGGGACTGATCTCCTCTATGTAGTTTTTAATACCTGTCACAATGGCATCGGCCAACTCTTCCTGGTATGCTGCAGTGTTGAGCCTGCGGCACTCTCTTGGATTGGAAATAAAGGCTGCCTCTACCAATATGCAGGGCATTTCAGCCCCAAGAAGCACATAAAAGGGGGCCTGTTTTACTCCCTTGTCCTTAATATGCTTGAATTTTGTCTTCAGTTTCCGGACCATGGCTCCCTGAACGTAGCCCGCGAGACGACTCGACTCATTGACCTTGGAGTTTTTCATGAGATCATTGAGGATCGTCTCAAGGTCACTGATGTTCTTGGCCGACGTAGCGTTCTCACGGGCAGCAACCAGTATTGCGTCATCATCGGTCGCCAGATTCAAGAAATAGGTTTCAATGCCATGAGAATGCCTGTTTCTATGGGCGTTCGCGTGGATGGAGACAAAAATGTCGGCATTTTTCGTGTTGGCAATGGCCGTTCGTTCCTCAAGGGAAAGAAAAATGTCTTTATCCCTGGTCAGTATGGCCTCGCATCCGAGCCTCTCTCGTATCTTTTTGGCCAGCCTCCTGGAGACCTCCAAGGTGACGTTTTTCTCTACGACTCTCTTAAAGTATCCAACAGCCCCGGGGTCCTTGCCGCCATGACCCGGGTCAATGACAATCCGTCTTACACCGAGCGCCAGTTGCTTGGCCAAAGATCCGTTGAGCATATTGCCACCCGGTTTTGCCACCTCCTGCTTAAAGGGCTTTTTTGATGAGTGCTTCCTCGGAATTCCGTTCACGTCAAGGACGATCCGAAACGGATTCTTCAACGAGAATATCTTGAACTTTTTAATCGACTTGATATCTAACACCACGCGCACCTTATCCGGTGTATACTGAGCCGCACGGGCATCACTCAAGAGGTCATCACCAATGGGTACAACAGGCTTCAGGTTGGCGCCCATCCTGGCGCTGTCAATATCAATGTAAAGGCGCTGGGGCTTGCCAATGGCCGGATCTTTTCTTAATAGGCGATAGGCGAACGGCACCTCTCTTCCCACATCAATGACTACTCGCGTATAGCTTGGATTGGACCAAACCCTCATATCGCTCACCTCGGCAAGCAATGTCTCTGCGGGCTTGTTTTCTTTCTCATCAAGGGGCTCCTCGTAACCTTCCGGCAAGGGAATAGTTTTCCTGACACCTTTTTTCATCGCTAGAGAGCCGGTCCCGGTCTCCTTGGAACTGGGCCTCTTCTTGCCTTCACGCAACCCGGCAATCGCCTTTTTCGCCTTAGACCGGTAAGGGCTTTTCGGAAAACGTCTCAATAATCGACAGTAGTGATCCACAGCCTCCTGTCTGTCATTCAGTTTGCCTGAAAGCTTGTACAGCCTGGAATACAAACGGCCTATCATAAAGAGGGCATCATCTGCCCTGACTCCGTCCGGGTGGGCTGCATACACAGACTCAGCTCTTTTGATACATGCAAGCCACTCATGCCGACTCTTTTGCTTTTGGGGGTCCTTCAGGAGCTTCTTGTAGCTCAATTCAGCCTGGCGATACTGGTATTCGATGCTTGCCGCCGCAACAGAAGGGTTGCATAGAGAAGAAAGAAAGAGAAAAAAAAGCACGGGTAGGGATTTTTTCCAGTCCATAACATAAGCCTGCATCACAAAAGCTCCTTTAGAGCATGCAACCGGTTTAGTGCCTCAAGGGGTGTTATGGTGTCAATATCCATTTTCTTCAAGGTATTGATAACGACTTGGTCTGTGGTGTTAAAGAGAGGGAGCTGAACGCCTGAGATCGAATCTGCCCCTTTTTTGGAACGACCGACCTGAGGTATCCCCACCCCATCAAACTCACCTGCTTCTATGTTTTTTAATATCTCCTTGGCCCTTTTGACAACGTCTTCCGGAACACCGGCCAGTCGAGCTACCTGGATGCCGTAACTCCTGTTGGTGCTCCCGTCAACCAATTTCCTGAGAAAGATAATCTCGTCATTCCATTCTTTGACCGCAACATTGCAGTTTTTTACACGGCGTTTGGTGAGGGCCAGGTCCGTCAACTCATGGTAGTGTGTGGCAAATACGGCCTTGATCCCTCGTCCTTTCCAGTCGTGGAGATATTCGGCCACGGCCCACGCTATACTCAGACCGTCAAACGTGCTGGTCCCCCGTCCTATTTCGTCCAGAATGACAAGGCTTTTCCCGGTAGCGTTGTTCAAGATATTGGCGCTCTCCTGCATCTCAACCATGAAAGTACTCTGGCCCTGGGCAAGGTTATCAGATGCGCCAACTCGGGTGAAGATTCGATCCACAATACCTATGGCCGCCTCCTGTGCCGGAACAAAGGATCCTATCTGAGCCATTAGGACCAACAGGGCCACCTGGCGAAGGACAGTCGATTTTCCAGCCATGTTCGGCCCGGTAATGATGAGCACCTGCCGGGATGTGTCGTCCATTTCAATGGTGTTGGGAACAAATCTCTCTGAAGTGATCATCTTCTCAACGACCGGATGACGACTCTCCTTTAACAAAAGGCTCCCTTCTTCATGCACTAACGGCTTGGTGTAACCATTTTGGTCGGCAAGTTCGGCCAGAGCAACCAGGACATCTACCTGGGAGACAAGATCAGCCATTTTGCCAATGCGACGATTACCTTGAGCCACCTTTTCTCGTACCGTGCAGAACAACTCATACTCCAACTGGGCCCGTTTCTCTTCGGCTCCAAGGACCTTTGATTCATAGGTTTTGAGGTCCTCGGAAATATAACGCTCTCCGTTCACCAGGGTCTGCTTGCGCACGTAGTGAGATGGCACTGATTTGATATGTGTCTTGGGAACCCCGATATAGTACCCAAAAACCTTGTTAAACCCAACTTTCAGGGAGTTAATTCCGGTAGCCTTCCGCTCCCTGGCTTCCAATCGTGAAATCCAATCCTTGCCTTCCTGGCTTATGCGAATCAGTTCATCGAGCCCCTGATCAAAGCCAGGCCTAATAATGCCCCCTTCCCGGAGAGTCAAGGGCGGTTCGTCGGAGATGGCGCTCTCGATCAAACGCCCAATGTCGGCAAGATCGTCCCACTCGCCCTTGATCTTTGAGAAATCGCCGCTTCCATACGCCTCAATAAGAGCCCGTACCTGCGGAAGTCTCTCAATAGAGCGCTTCAACGCCACCATGTCCCGGGCATTACACCGGTCAAGGGCAATTCTGGCATTCAGACGCTCCAGGTCATAGATCTCGTCCATGGCCTCCCTTAGTGAACGTCTGACAAGAAGATTCTCCTTGGCCTCTTCAACGCTGTCCAGCCTCTGTTGGATTTTGCCAAGATCCAAAAGGGGATACTGGAGCCATGTTCGCAGCTTCCGCCCACCCATGGCTGTTACTGTGCAGTCCATGACGCCCAGGAGGGAACCACGTCTTGCCCCGGTTCGAATAGTCTCAAAGAGCTCCAAATTCCTTTTTGTCGCCTCATCTATTACCATAAAATCAGATAGGGAGTATGACACGATGCCCGTTACATGGACAAGGTCTCCTTTGTGAGTGTCATCCACATAGCGCAACAGACCTCCTGCGGCAGCAATTCCGGCCTGCCATTCATTGCAGCCAAACCCTTCCAGTGAACTGGTCTTAAACTGACTGAGAAGCCGCGCTCGAGACGATTCAAGTTCAAAGGTCTCGTCTTTCAAAAAGCATATTGAGGTTTGATTAAGGCCGTGTATTAGCGCCTTGACTTGCTCTTGTTCGCGCTGTGATTCGGCAATCAGAGTTTCCCGTGGCTCTATGCGCCTGCACTCATCGAATACCTCATCGAATTCGCTTGACTCTGTGACCTTGAAAGTCCCTGTTGAGATATCCAGATTGGCAATGCCGAGACTACCCTGCCACAAATAAAGGCCCATGAGGAAATTGTTCGATTTTGAATCCAGAATCTCGGTATCAAGAATCAGCCCCGGCGTTATGACCCGCACGACATCTCTTTTTACAAGGCCCTTGGACTTTGCAGGGTCCTCCACCTGCTCGCAGATGGCCACTTTGAAACCGTGTTCGATCAATTTCGCAATATAGGACTGGGCAGCATGGTGGGGAACACCACACATGGGAATCGCTTCATCGTCTTTTTTGTTTCGGGAGGTCAGGGCAATTTCAAGAATTCGAGATGCAACCTTGGCATCTTCAAAGAACATCTCGTAAAAATCGCCCATCCGGAAAAACAGGATGGCATCAGAGTAGTTATGTTTGATAGACAGATATTGCTGAACCATCGGGGTGGCTTTAGCCATAACAGCACACAAAACCGGCCGATAGCTCAAAGCCGAAAGCTGAAAGAGGAAACAAGCTTTGAGCTTTCAGCCTTCAGCCTCAATTAGACACTTCCGTTTTCTTTCTGAGGGGTTGATTCTTCTGCAATAGGCAGGCTTTTAAGGACCTTTATTTCTTCCTCTAGCTTCCTGATGGTCTCTAGATGGTTTTGCAAGGTCTTCTTTGTCTTAAAGCGCTCGCTCAACCCATGAAAATAAGAAAGAAGGAGCCCTACAAGCAAGAATCCGAGAAAATATACAGACAAAGGAACTGGCTGGCTTTCACCGCTCCATACCAAAAGGTTAAGCCCTAAGGATTTCTTGTCCATAAAAACGTCAATATTCTGCACGACTACAATCACCAAAAAAATGATCACCACAGAGAGTAACAGAGGTTTCAAAGATCTCATCACAAATTCTCCTTACGTTCTAGAGCTTTAAAATGCGGTTTCAGGTTTCCGTAAGTCGCCTCCAAATGCTCCGGAATGACGCGAACTTCGGCAAAGACTGTCATCGCATTCGTGTCGCCGTGCCAGCGCGGAACAATATGAAAGTGAAGATGTTGCTCTACCCCCGCGCCTGCCACTACGCCCAGATTAAGCCCCACGTTAAATCCATCCGGGTTCATCGCTTTCTTGAGAATCCCGGTGGAGTCTCTGACCGTCTTCAAAAGATCACTCATCTCCTCCAATGTCAGATCGTCCAGGGAAGCTATGTGCCTTTTGGGCGCAACCAAAAGATGGCCATTAATATATGGATACTTATTCATCATGACCATTGAAAGAGATCCCCTGTATAGAGTGAGGTTTCCTTGATCGGACAGAGCAACACAGAAGATGCACTCTTGTTCCTTTTCGCCCAGTATATACTCCATGCGCCATGGAGCCCATAATGTCTTCACTAGTTGCGCCTCACACGACCGGTCTCACACGATGCTGATGGCAATCCGTGCCCATCAATTTTATAGCACTATAACAAAGTTAGCTGAAAAAACAACCCCTTTTCTGGCAGGAACCTGGTTCGCCTCGCTCATCCCGCCACGGCGGGAGAATGTTGGAATAGCCGACTTCGCCATGCCTACTTCGCCGAAGCTTCGAAGGCTGAAAGTAGCCCATGGCTACGACGGCTGAACAGGAATGATGGAATAATGGGTTGTAGAAGTTCCGAGACGTGACCGCTAGCCAAGCCCGACCAACTCCACCGTACCCCACACGCCCATCTGGTCATCAAGTATGACAACAACACCAAGTACCCCCTGGATATTTCCCGCCAGACGGATTGCAGAAGCAACGTCTTCTTTCTTAGAAACCGCGTTTCCTATGGTCGTGGCAGTTGCGTCTGCAAGGGCCGCAGATTCTGATATCACAACGACTGCGTCAGAGCTTCCGAAGCTGATGGAATGCCCAACACTACCCGAAGAGGTGCAAACCGCCATAGGCGTTCTCGGCGAATCTATTCGCACGCCCAGCTTACCGCTTAAGGGAGAAGGCCCAGCAAATATGGCTACAGTCAAGGGAAATGTTGTACTGATGAAAATATCTCCCCCGTTTTCAATCATAACCTCTTTGCTATAGCTCAAGAGATCTCTGCCAACATACTCGGCCACCGCGCCTGCAACGGCGGCCATGGGGCCAACACCCGCCTTCTGGCTCGCCTCTATCATGGTCCTGACAATGGGCGGCGCAAGGTGATCATCAGAAAGTGGCGTCAGGCTCTCAACAAAGTCCGGATGGTCCTCGGCGTATCTTTCCAATGGCACTCTATGTTTCAGGACCAAATCCCTGGTTTCCCTTTCAAGGGGCCTCTGAGCCCTGACCAGCAAATCAGTTTCCTTCACAACTACACGAAAAGATTCAAGCTTGTCGTCTGTAATAAGACTGCGGTAGATGCGATGTTGGTAATCTCTCATTTCCATTTCCCATCTGGTATCATGCATCCTGCATCCGACTCACTGTCTCTGGCAAACCGTTTCCACTGCATCGTATCCAAGGAACTCGTTTATGGCGTTGGTCAGTGCACTCCCGGCCCTCAGCCGTATATGGTCAGGCAGGGCAACGATGGTTTCCGTCCTTTGGGGAATACGCAGATGCAGATAGGCGCCGCTGGTCCCCTTATGTTTCTCCAAAATATCGTAGAGTTGTTGAAGCTTTTCTTTGTCAAGACTCGTTATATCGAGCTTTAAACGGACACTCGTTGTCCAGGTCTCCTCGGCCTTTTCTATAGGAACGACGGTATCGCCGAGAATCTTCACTGACTTTTCATCTTTTGTCACACGACCTTCGATGAAGATGGCGGCATCCTTGACAACAAGATCGGATACGCTCGAATATACTGATGAAAAAAGCGTGACCTCGGCGAAACCACTCAAGTCCTCAAGTGTCACAAAGGCCATAAGGTCGCCCTTCCTGTCGTTGTGATGTTTTACGTCCCTTACCAGCCCCCCCAGGCGAACAACCGCCCCGTCGGAAAGCTCTCGGAGCTCCAGGGTGTCGGTGTTGGCAAATTTATTGAGTATGGATTCATGCCTGGCCAGAGGATGACCAGTGATGAAAAAACCCAAGGATTCCTTCTCGTGCTTCAAGAGTTGGCCCTCATTCCACTCCTCCATGTCAGGAAGCGGGGGATAGACAACGCCCAAGCCGTGCTCCGGCATGACCTCAAAGAGGCTGATCTGGCCGTCCATGCGATCCTTTTGGATCTTCTGGCCGATTTCAAGAGCCTGACCCAGCACGGCTATCATCTGGGAACGTTTGGCTCCGGTGGAATCAAAGGCGCCGCATTTTATCAGACTTTCAATCACTCTCCGGTTGACTTTTTTCTGGTCAACTCTTTCGCAGAAATCAAATAGCGATTTAAAGGGGCCGCCTTCACTCCGGACAGCAAGCATTGACTCAATGGCCCCTTCTCCAACGTTCTTTATGGCGGCCAGGCCAAAACGAATGGCGCCATTTACGACCGTAAAGGTTATGTCACCTTGGTTAATGTCTGGGGGGAGTATCTCAATTTCCTGGCTGCGGCATTCGGAGATGTACTTAACCACGGCTTCGGTGTTGTTCATCTCGCTGGTCAGAATGGCGGCCATCAACTCAACAGGAAAGTGGGCCTTCAAATAGGCTGTCTGAAAGGCAATCATCGCATAGGCAGCGCTGTGGGCCTTGTTGAAACCATAGCGCCCAAATTTTTCCATGAGATCAAAGATCTCTTCGGCCTTTTCCGGGGCAACCCCTTTCTTTTCGGCCCTTGTCAAGAAACGCTTCCGTTCCTGAGCCATCATCTGGCCTATCTTCTTACCCATGGCCTTTCGGAGATTGTCGGCATCGGCCATGGAGTAGTCTGCAAGCACAGCGGCAATGTTCATCACCTGTTCTTGATACAAGATTACGCCGTAGGTGTCCTTCAGGATAGGTTCAAGCTCGGGGACTATGTAAGTGACAGGCACACGACCGCTTTTCCTCTCAACAAAAGCGTCATGCATGCCACTGTCTAATGGCCCCGGACGATAGAGAGCCACCAGGGCAATAATGTCCTCAAAACATGCCGGTTTCATCCGGCGCAGCAGGTCTTTCATGCCGGAACTTTCCAACTGGAAAACTCCGGTGGTCTCAGCCGATGCAAGGAGTTCAAAGGTTTTCTTGTCTGTCAGATCCAGGCTTGCCAAATCCGGGGGTTCACGGCCGTCTTTACGTATGATCTCACAGGCATGTTTCATAACGGTCAGGTTGCGAAGGCCCAGCAGGTCGAACTTGATCAACCCGATCTTCTCTATTGCCTTCATGTCATACTGGGTTACGACCTCCCCCTTCTTTCCCCTGGCCAGCGGAAGGTGCTCCACCAGAGGCCTGTCTGAAATCACTGCCCCGGCCGCATGGGTGGAGGCATGCCTTGGAAGCCCCTCCAGGGCCAGAGCAATGGTAAGGAGTTCTTTTATTTGGGGACGTTCTTCTGCCATGAGCCTTAGTTTTGGTTCCCGAGAAAGAGCACTCTCCAGGCTGATGCCGATCCCCTCTGGTATCATCTTGGCAATGGTGTCAACTTCCTTCAAGGGGATGTCAAGGGCCCTTCCCACATCCCTGATGACGGCCCTGGCCTGCATTTTGCCAAAGGTGATGATTTGCGCCACATACTCAGGGCCTCCGTATCTCTCCACAATGTATCTGAAAACAGCATCACGGCCTTCGATACAGAAATCAACGTCAATGTCAGGCATGCTCTTGCGGGCAGGATTCAGGAATCGCTCAAATATGAGACCATAAGCAATGGGGTCCAAATCAGTGATCTTCAGGGCATAAGCCACAAGACTGCCGGCCGCAGATCCTCGTCCGGGCCCCACAGGAATGTTCTGTTCTCTTGCAAAACGAACAAAGTCTGCAACCACCAGGAAATAACTCGAAAAACCCATCTTCTTGATGACAGCAAGCTCCTGCTCAAGACGCCTACCGTAAAGCTCTGTATCTGCGGCTGAGAATCCGGGGTTCTTCGAACGCACATCTTCCAGTCTTGCCTCCCATCCCTTTTTGACTTCTTGTTCAAGGTGCTCGTCCATATTCAAAGGGATATTCTCTTGTCGGCCCGCATCTTCATGATCGTGGCCACTGGCAATCCGAAATTTGGGAAAATGATAAGAACTCAAATCGAGATCCACGTTACAACGGTTACTGATCTCAATCGAGTTTTCGACGGCCTTGGGGTAGTCTGCAAAATAGAGAGCCATTTCCTTTGGAGACTTAAAATAAAGCTGGTCTGTCTGGAACTTGAGACGCTTTGTTTCCTGAACGGTCTTGCCTGTCTGGATGCACAACAGCACGTCGTGAGCACGGGCATCTTCCGGATCCAAATAATGACAGTCATTTGTGGCAACCAGGGGGAGTGAAAGGTCTTGGCTCATTTCCAATAAAGCGCGGTTCACTGTCTCCTGGGCCTCAATACCGTTGTTTTGGACCTCCAAATAGAAATTGCCCTCGCCGAACATGCCCTCGTAGGCACGGGCAACCCCGGCTGCCTTGTCCAAGCGCCCCGCTCTTATTAACCTGGGGATCTCTCCGTGAAGACAAGCACTTAGCGCGATTAGGCCATCACTGCACTCTGACAGAATGGCCTTGTCAACTCGCGGCTTATAATAAAAGCCCTCCAGATGCCCGGCTGTCACCAGCCTGCACAGGTTCTTGTACCCTTTGGCATTTTTCGCCAGCAGAATCAGGTGATACAGGCCTCCCTTCTGGCGTGGGTCCTTGTCAAAGCGACTTGCGGGAGCCACATACATCTCGCAACCTATTATGGGCTTTATCCCTGCCTTGTATGCCTTCTGATAGAACTCAATGACACCGTACATGGTGCCGTGATCAGTGATTGCCAGGGAGGTCATCTGAAAGGATGCCGCGCGCTCCAGCAGGGGATCAAGGCGAATCGCCCCGTCAAGGAGGCTGTACTGAGTGTGGACATGGAGGTGGACGAAGTTTGAAGATTGCATCAGTCTAACATATAATTGGGGGCTTCTTTTGTAATAATCACATCATGGACATGGCTCTCTTTCAGGCCCGAAGAGGTAATACGAATAAACCGGGCCTCTCGCTGCAATGCGTCAATACTCCGGCACCCGACATATCCCATGCCCGCCCTCAGGCCGCCTACGAGCTGGTAAACACATGCAGAAAGCACCCCCTTGTAAGGAACCCGGCCAACAATACCTTCGGGAACAAGTTTTGCTTCCTCGGTGAGATCTTCTTGATAGTATCTGTCTTTGCTTCCCTTTTTCATGGCCTCCAGAGAACCCATGCCACGATAGACTTTGTAGCTTCGGCCTTGGAAAAAGATCGTTTCGCCGGGACTTTCCTCAGTGCCTGCAAACAGACCCCCGATCATTACGCAGTGGGCGCCGGCTGCGATAGCCTTGGTTATGTCACCTGAAAATTTTATCCCGCCATCTGCTATCAAGGGAACTCCTGTTTTCTCGGAAACTGGCCTGCAGTTCAAAATGGCTTCCACTTGAGGAACACCAACCCCTGCAATGATGCGAGTCGTGCAAATGGAGCCTGGGCCAACACCTATCTTGACGCCATCAACCCCTGCCTTGATCATGGCCTCTGCGCCTTCGCCCGTAGCCACATTGCCTGCAATCAAATCTATCTCTTTAAATGTCTGCTTCTGCCTCTCAACGGCCTTCAACACTCCTGCGCTGTGACCGTGAGATGTGTCAATGACAATCACATCAGCTCCTGCTCCAAGTAAGGCCTCGGTGCGCTCCTCCATGTCGGGTCCCACTCCGACTGCGGCGCCAACTCTTAGCCTGCCCAGACTGTCCTTGCATGCCTTCGGGTATTTCTTGATCTTTTCGATATCCTTTATCGTAATGAGCCCTTTCAAACGTCCTTTGTCATCTACCACCAGGAGTTTCTCGATTCGGTGTTCATGGAGAAGTCTCTTTGAATCTTCTAACGTAATCCCTGCAGGCACCGTCACCAAATTATCCTTGGTCATCACCTCAGAGACCTTCTTGTTCAGATTTGTCTCAAATCTGAGGTCTCTGTTAGTGACAATCCCTACCAGTTGTTCTCCTTTAACTACGGGCACACCTGAAATCCGGTATCTTTCCATAAGCCCCAAAACCTCGTGGATCGGCTTTTCAGGCCCAATCGTCGTTGGATCCACGATCATCCCACTTTCAGACTTCTTGACCTTATCCACTTCCTGGGCCTGGCTTATGGCGCTCATGTTTCGGTGAATAATGCCAATTCCGCCTTCTCGCGCTAAACTGATAGCCGTTTGACCCTCAGTCACGGTATCCATGGCTGCGCTGACAATGGGAACATTAAGAGAGATCCTTCTCGTCAAGCGGCTGCTGACATCAACGTCTCGAGGCAATACCTGCGAATAGGCAGGAACGAGTAAAATATCATCAAAGGTTAAGGCTTCCTTAATCATGGTCTCGCCCATAGGTCTTCTCCTCTTCTTTTTGGGACCGAATGAATACCAGAAGGGCACTGCCTTGGCAACGGCAAATTGGATCGCTCCGCGACATTGTACGCCGCGACCGCGGGCCTTCGCCGCTTAGGGCTTGCAATTATCCACACAATATGCCATGTAAACCGTTGATAGAAACCCTGGGACCCTATAAATCATGCTAATAGCGATCAATCCAATAAACCCCCAAGCCCGCTTAATCCGAAAAGTGGCGCAAGTGCTTGAAGATGGTGGCATCATTGCCTATCCGACGGATACGTACTATGGCATTGGTTGTGATATCATGAACAAGAAGTCCATAGAGAGGATCTACAGGGTAAAACAGAGAAACAAGAAAAAACCCTTCAGTTTCATCTGCTCCGACCTCAAGAGCATCAGCGAGTACGCCAAGGTCTCCAACTACGCATACAAGACCATGAAACGCTTGCTCCCAGGCCCCTACACCTTTGTTCTGGAGGGTTCAAAGCTCGTCCCAAAGATCATGTTAACCCTGCGCAAAACAGCAGGAATTCGAGTGCCAGACCACCCCATTTGCCTGGCACTGGTCAAGGAACTCGGGCATCCCATATTATCCACAACCGCCAATCTCGCTGATGGACCAGCCTACAGCGAGTCTCATCCCTATCTGATCCACGAAACCTTCGGATCTCAGATTGACCTTGTTATAGACGGCGGCCCCGTGCCTGGAGGGCCCTCAAGTGTGGTTTCTCTCATTGATGACACACCTGACGTCATACGGGAAGGATCAGGAGATGTAACTATTTTCCGGTGAGTGTCAACCGTTGATGCGGTTGATCAAGCTCCCTGCTGGCTTGAAGTGGACGACCCAACGTGCGGGCACATGAACATCGGCTGCGGTCATCGGGTTTCTTCCCTTCATGGGCCTTCGTTTCTTGACTCTCAAGCGACCCAGACCTCTAAGATCAACAGTCTCGCCTCGCATCAAGGCCTGTGCCATGCTCTCAAACATTGTTTCTACCACGGTCAACATATCCTTCTTGGCAATGCCGGGGAAAGCCTTCACCAAGTCCTCAGCGAGATCACGCTTAACCATTGCCTATGTTCTGCCCGGTAGACAGAGATATCCGGAATGAAGCGCCGCCGCGGTTATCTGGTCCAACACCCCGGTCAAAGTCGAGGACCCCAAAAGGTATTCCAGGAGGGAAAACTTCTTTTCCTTTGCATAATAAACCGAGGGTTCGCCCTTGATGCCACCCAATTTGCCTGCCAGGCTAATAGCATCTTCCAGATTACCGAGGCTGTCCAGCAAACCTAGTTCTCGAGCCTGTTCTCCTGACAAGATGCGACCATCGGCAATGGCCTGGACTTCTTCTTTAGGCATTTTTCGACCTTCAGCTACTGCCACCACAAACTGCTGGTGCACGTTGTCAATGAATCCTTGCAATAGTTCTTTTTCTTTGGAAGTCATCTGCCGTAAAGGAGAACCCACGTCCTTGTATTGCCCGCTCTTGAGGACAAAGGCAGCCACTCCTATTTTCCTGAACAGCTCTTCGAAGTTGGCAAATTCCATAATCACGCCAATACTCCCTGTAATGGTGCCAGGGTTGGCCATGATATGGTCGGTTGCCGCTGCCACATAATATCCCCCTGAGGCCGCGATAGCCCCCATAGACGCGACAATTTTTTTCAATCGTTTGGTCTTTTTCACTTCTTCATAGATCTCTTGGGAAGGGCCAACACCGCCTCCGGGAGAATCGATCCTTAAAACGATTGCCTTTATGTCTTTCTTGTTACGCAATTCCTTGAGGTGCATGAGTATAGGCTTGGGATCGGCAATAATCCCCTTAATTTCAATCACGCCAACGTTTTCGCCAAACTGAAAGGCTGAATTCCTCTTGCCAAGAAAAAAAATGGCCGTCACGCTGATAACAGCGACGGCCCCGATGGTACATATGACTAGCAAGGAAAACAAGACAGGATGTCTTCTTACAAACATCGCAATATCCCCTTACCAATCAATCGATTATTTGTAAAATTTCTCAATTCCGGTCTATCCGGGCCAGGAATTGTGGATCAAGGAATCAACTCTCAACAGTCTTGTCCGCAGACGTACCGGTTGTCTCCTCGGCTTCACCTGAATGCGTCTCCTCCTCACCACCGGACGCGGCCATTTCTGGCTCATCGCCAGCCTCTGCTTCAATATGTTCAGTTGCGCCTTCCGGGTCTGGGGACAAAACTCCTTCTTCGGCTTCGTTCCCGCCTTCCGGGCTTTCCGCTTCAGGCTCATCGGCCTCTTCATGGGTCGACTCGGAATCGTCCTTGGCAGAATCCTGCTCAGCTGATTTCTCTTTGAGATTCTCCTTTAAGAGTTCACCCAAGCTCGATGTGGGGCCGTTGTAACTGCTTAAGTAGTCAGACACCAGGTCGTGCTCTTCGTCCACCTCAAGCTGCTTGACCGAAAGCCCGATCCGCCGTTCCTTGGGATTGATATTGAGAACTTTGGCAGACACGATATCTCCAACCTGAAACTTGCCCAAAGGGGTCTTGAGCTTTTCTTTTGTCACTTCTGAGACGTGGACAAGGCCTTCAATACCTTCCTCCAGTTCAATAAAGACACCAAACTCCGTGACATTCGTGACCGTGCCGACAATTTTGGTTCCTACCTTGTAACGTTCAGGGACAGCCTCCCAGGGGTCTCGCTGAAGTTGTTTGACGCCCAAAGAAAACCGTTCGTTTTCCTTGTCAATATTGAGTACAATGGCCTGTACTTCGTCCCCCTTCTTGTAAGCCTCTGATGGATGCTTAATCCGTTTGGTCCACGATATGTCGGAAATATGCACGAGGCCGTCAATGCCCTCATCAATTCCAATGAATAAACCAAAGTCGGTGATGTTCTTTATCTTTCCTTCGATGGTGGTTCCCACGGGATACTTCTCGGCAATCACATCCCATGGATTTGGCACCACTTGCTTCATACCGAGAGAGATTCTCCTGTTCTCGGCCGAGATGTTTAGGACAACAGCCTCCACTGTCTCTCCAACCGATACCACCTTTGAAGGATGACGAATCTTTCTCGTCCATGACATCTCAGAAACGTGAATCAGGCCCTCAACACCCTTTTGAAGCTCCACAAAAGCCCCGTAGTCCGTTAGGCTCACGACTTTACCCATAACGTGGGACCCAATAGGATATTCTTCTTCAGCCGTGGCCCAAGGATCAGGCACAAGTTGTTTCAGTCCGAGAGATACGCGTTCCCGTTCGAGATCAAGATTCAGGACCTTCACCGTTATGTCGTCTCCCACCGAGAACATTTCAGAGGGATAATTCACGCGGCCCCATGACATATCCGTGATGTGGAGAAGGCCGTCGATGCCTCCCAAATCAACGAAGACTCCGTATTCGGTGATGTTTTTTACCGCGCCTTCCAGAACCTTGCCTTCGTGGATCGTGGCAAGGGTTTCCGCGCGCTTTGCCTCACGATCTTTTTCGAGGATAACCCGTCTCGATAGTACAATATTGCTCCGTTTTCTATTATATTTCAGGATCTTAAAATCAAAGGTCTGGCCCACCATATCATCAAGGTTGCGCACTGGCCGAAGGTCTACCTGGGAACCGGGTAGAAACGCAGGCAGACCGATATCAACGGAAAGCCCCCCCTTGATCCGGTTGGTTATCACCCCCTTGATCGTCTCTTCGTCATCGTAGGCTTTTCGAATATCATCCCAGACCTTGACTCTTGAAGCCTTGTCTTTTGAAACCCTTACAGCCCCATCTTCGTCTTCCCAGCGGTCCACCATAACGTCGATGGTATCGCCCACATTCGCATCGATCGTGCCGTCTGGTCTCCTGAACTCCCCAATAGGGACTTGGCCTTCAGACTTGTACCCAATATCGACCAATACGAATTCCTTGTCGACTTGGATGATCTTGCCCTGAACAACTTCGCCTTCCTGCACCCGTCTGATGCTCTCTTCATACATTTCCATGAGGGCCTCTTGTTTGCCCTCTCCGGCTTGGGTGCCCTCTGCGTTCGCCTCACCTTTCACGGTTTGGCCAGGCTCCGACGTCTCTTCTGCTGCCGGTTCCTTTTCTGAAGTCTCTTGAGTTTGGGATTCCTCTGTTTCCAAACCTTCACTCGCCTCTAACCTCCCCGTCTCCGGGTCGTGCTCTTGTTGCTCGATTTCAGTGTTCTTTTCCAAGCCTTCCATTAAACGCTTGCCCCCTTATTGTTTGTTAACCGACAATGGGCTGTGTGCCGGTTTCTGAAAAGATATTCTATATCAAGCATTTTAGCAAAAAACAACCCTTTATTTTATTAATGTGCAATGTGACGAAGCATGACTTCAACCACCTCTTCGATTGCCAAGGGACCAGAATCGACCCTGATCGCATCATGGGCGGGCCTTAAGGGCGCCAGGGCTCGGCTGGAATCATCATCATCCCTTTTTTTCATACTCTCTGCAACCTCAGCCAGGCTGGTATCTGCACCCATCGTCACTAATTCTCTGTAACGCCTCAATGCCCTGACATCGGGGTCTGCATCCAGAAAAAACTTGATATCAGCCCGAGGAAAAACCACCGTGCCCATGTCCCGTCCTTCAAAAACAACACCGCCGTTTTTGCCCATTTCTCGCTGAACGCCCAAGAGGTAGTCCCTCACAACACGCCTTGCTGATAGGGCGGACGCAAACATGGTGATCTCCTGAGTTCGTATCTGATCCGAGACGTCAACCTCGTTCATGCACAATCTCGGCCCTCTTATGCTCTTTTCGAATCTCAGCGCGAGGCCCCTCAAGATCTGTGCTACCTTCCCGTCATCATCTGCTCTGCACCCTTCGGAAAGAACCGCCATGGCCACGGCTCGGTACAAAGCGCCCGTGTCAACATACGTATACTCAAGATGCCGGGCCACCTCTCGACTCACAGTGGTCTTGCCAGCGCCTGCCGGGCCGTCAATTGTTATCAAAAGACGTTTCATCAATAGCACTAAAGCACTTCTTTCAAGGCCTCGACAAAACGCTGGTTTTCTTCAGGCAGTCCTACGTTCACACGAATGTAGTTCGGGTATCCATATGCGGTCATAGCCCGGACAATCACCCCCCTCGAAAGCAACCTCTCAAAGACCTCGTTGGCATCCTGTTCAAGGTCTATGAGAAAGAAGTTGGCTTGGGTAGGGAAATATCTAAGTCCCATCTTACTCGCTTGTTCATACAGAAAGTCCAATTCCTCGTGGACCAACCTAATAGTTCTTTCGAAAAAGGCATCGTCGTTCAGGGCCGCCAGAGCGCCAACCTGCGCCAGCATATTGGTATTAAAAGGTTGCCTTACTCGATTAATGTAATCCGCAATATCCTTCTTCATCACCCCGTAGCCAATGCGAAGTCCGGCCAGGCCATATGCTTTTGAGAACGTCCGCAGAGTCACCACCGCTTTCTCTGAATCCAAGTAATCAAGACCTCTTGGACAAATCTCGTCTCGCACAAACTCAATATACGCCTCATCCATCACGACAATCACGTCCGAAGAAATTCGGTCCAGAAATGCCTCAAAGGCATCCCTTGAAACGATTGTTCCCGTAGGGTTGTTAGGGTTGTTTACAAAAACCATACGCGTATCCCCAGAGACACATTCAGCCATTTTTCCCAAATCCACCGCGAGGTCTTTCAGAGAAACCTTAACAGGTCTTGCTCCAGCAGCCTGCACCATGATCTCATACATCAGAAACGAAGGAGATGGCATAATCACCTCGTCGCCCTCTTGAAGAAACGTGCGAGCCAAGAGCTCTATGATCTCATTGGAGCCGTTTCCAAAAACTATCTTACTGCTTGAAACCTGAAGCTTTTCGCCCAATCGCTGCCTCAGCAGGTAGTTATAGCCATCAGGATACCGATGAAGGTCCTTCAGCGCCTCCTTTATGGCTTCAACGGCCTTTGGGGATGGTCCAATGGGGTTCTCGTTGGAGGCAAGCTTGACACAACCGCTGATGCCGTATTCTCGTTCGAGTTCTTCAATTGGCTTGCCAGGCACATAAGCCTTTAGCTTCGCGATATAGTCAGGCACTTTCATAAGAATCACCTTGATTTTATCTCAAATAAATCCTAAGAATTTGTTGCTATCATAATTTTCCCGACTGAAGAAGAATTTTTCGCAACTAGCCGCGCCAAAACCAAAAAATATGAAACCGATTGAAACCGGTATTGAGAGGCTTATCGCTGACCCGCCTCGAATGCTCCAAGGAAAACGCCTTGGGCTCTTGTCAAACTCCGCCACGGTAGATCGAAGATTTCAGCACAGCCGCAGCTTGATTGAAAACCGTTTCCCGGGCCAGCTTAAGGCTCTTTTCAGCCCTCAGCACGGATTTTTTGCTGAAAAGCAGGACAACATGATCCCTTCCGATAATCTGCTCGACCCGATTCTCAATATACCTGTCTTCAGCCTCTATGGCGAAACCAGAATGCCCACTAAGGCCATGATGGAATACATAGACACGCTCATTGTTGATCTTCAAGACGTTGGGACCCGGGTCTATACCTTCATCTATACCATGGCCTTGTGCCTGCAAGCGGCTCGTTCTCATGGCAAGCAGGTCGTAGTGTTGGACCGTCCAAACCCCCTTGGCGGAATCCTCGTAGAAGGAAATTGCTTGAAACCCGAATACAGCTCTTTCGTTGGGATCTATCCTATTCCAATGCGTCACGGCCTCACCATTGGAGAACTGGCCCTTCTCTTTAACAACCACTTTGAAATAGGATGCGAATTGACCGTAGTACCCATGGCAGGATGGAAACGTGACATGCTTTTCCAGGATACAGGCTTGCCGTGGATATCGCCTTCGCCGAATCTACCCACTCCATCCTCGGCCATGGTATATCCTGGACAAGTCTTATGGGAAGGCACCAATGTTTCTGAAGGCCGTGGCACTACTCAACCTTTCGAGATCTTTGGGGCGCCTTTTTTTGATGTAGGTCGTCTTCAAGAGACGCTGACTAACAAAAATCTCCCGGGTGTCCACTTTCGCCCCCTTGCCTTTGAGCCCACGTCCAATAAATGGACGGAAGAACTGTGTTACGGTTTTCAACTCCATGTTATCAAGCCCAAACTCTTCAGGCCCTACTTCACGACTCTGGTCCTTCTTCAGGCTGTGGTTGCTCTTCACTCTGATTCCTTTCAATGGAAATCGCCGCCATACGAATACGAGTTTGAGAAACTCCCTTTTGATGTGATCACAGGAGATCCTGCGGTCCGAAGGGCTATAGAAGCCCTCGAACCTCTGGAAGCTTTGAGAGACGGTTGGGAGGAAAATCTTGCGAGATTTGAGGAAATACGAAGGCCATATTTCCTCTATGAATGAAGACGTTGGGCGCTTACGTAGGCCTTCCGGAAAAAAACGAGCCTATATAAAACACATAAGTCCCGCACAAAAAAAATACGGGACTTATGCGAATATATCCTTATTCAGCTTACTTTACTGTAATTATAGCTATTTTTTTGCTTTCTTTTCTTTTTCGTCTTTTAGCTCTTCGACCTCTTTCTTCAGATCTTCGACCTCTTTCTTATAACCCTCCACATCTTCTTTGTTCACAGCAGGGGTTTCAAAACTATCGTCTTTGCTTTTCCACGTGTCTTTAAGCTCGTCAAACCCCAAATAAATTGCTAGAGCACCCCCCGAAAGAAGGCCAAAAGGTATAGCTCCCGCCAGTAGCTGCAGGAAGGGTTTCCACCATACTGCCAGACCTATAATTCCTAGAACCGCCGCAGCCGCACCACCGATCAATGTCTTCATCTTGCACCATCCTCCTTTTATTCAAATATTTTCTTCTTTGCTCATGTCAATACAAAAATCGCTACATGCTTAACACAAGCCGCAAATCAAATCAAGCCCAAAATTTCAATCAAGGCTTTTTTCGCTCAAAAAGGGATATCACATTATTATTATTCGCATTACCCTCCCTCTGGTTGGACCCGTCCTCGGACGGCAAAGAATCACGTTCTGGTTTGCAAGCTCCCATGACCCTTTCTAATCTGATCCTGGCACCGTTCATCGTGAAAATGTCGCCATTGATGTACTCTTCCCGCAGTATCCAAACAGCTTCCACAACAGGAACCTGCAAGATAAGCAACTTGACCTGGTACCAGTCCGCCTTGGAATCGGCGCAGATATCTTCGATGCGAGCAAAAAAGGCAGGGTGCTCTTCCTGGTAAATTAGGACAAGATCTCCAATAGTTGGCATATCAGTTTTTTTATATCATACTATTTTCAAATTGACACAAGGAAAAATTGTGTTAATTTTTTGAGGTTACTCATTACCGTCACTCCATAGGCAGCAATTTCATGGATTTTGTCCGACTCCTCAGGGGTAAAATAAGAAAATGGGTCGATGCGTTTCTTCGTGGCCATCATGACTACTACACCTGCAGTCTGCCAAGAGACTGGGGGTGCTTTTCACCGTTATCCTTGATTTTGAAGTCGCTCTTCTCGCACGTCTCCACGAACTCGACGCAAACTGCCTTCTTAAAAACCCTTAAGGACGAATCGTTTATTGTCTATGTATCCAAGTATAAAAGCAACTTCGAGTACCTATTCTATCATATCAAATACAAAAGCGAAGGGCTCCCTTTCCCTCAATTCGGGTTTGATTACACTATATTGATCTGGCAGAGGCTCTCCAGGCTCATTCGCATTGCTCTTGCCCATCTTGATCACCTGCTCCGGCACAAGACTCTGCCCGACCCATATGTCTCAGGCTTTTTCAAACGTGAACTGGAGTCCGGCAAGGCGGCCTTCTTATCTCTGGTAGACCGCAAGGGATTTTACCACCGCTTTGTGAAGGCAAAGCGCGATCCTTTGGAGTATCTCATTGAACTTCAGCACGAGGTCTCGCGTCCAATCCATATCGTCCCCCAGTGGCTACTTTTCAGCAAGAAACCCCAGGATGTGCCATTAGGCCTTGTGGATATCTTCTTTGGCAGCGAGGAAAACCCCGGACGACTCCGACGGTGGATGGCAATACTGCGCACCCCTCAAAAAGCTTTTGTGGAGACTTCAGATCCATTGAATCTCTTGTCATTTGTCCAGGAAGCGGACAACCAGGAACGAAGCGCCCAACAACAGGCCTTTGTCCTTAGACAGAGGCTTCTGGATCAGATAAATCGCCACCGCCAGAGCATCACCGGACCGGTTCTCAAAACAAGGGTTGAACTAAAAGAGCTGATCCTGAGAAACGAGCGGTTCCAGGATTTCATGAGAGGTTATGCCCAAACCGGCAAAAAAAACCTGGCAGACTTGCATAAGAAGGCGGATAAAGATCTAAATGACATCGCCGCTGATTACAGTCCCCACTTCATTCAGGCCATTAGCATGATCTTCGGCTGGATATGGAAAACCATGTTTGATGGCATTGTCCTCGACATGGAAGGCCTGAACAGAGTGAAAAGCGCGGCCACAAGGGCCCCGATTGTGTTTGTTCCTTGTCATAGAAGCCACTTTGATTACCTCATCCTTTCACACGTGCTCATTACAAACAACATGCCTTGTCCACACGTAACTGCAGGACAGAATCTGGCCTTCTGGCCCGTTGGGACCCTTTTCAGAAAAAGCGGGGCCTTTTTCATCAGGCGGTCTTTTCACGGCGCAAGGCTCTACGCACAGGTTTTTTCAGAATACGTGCGCATGTTAATCCAGCAGGGCTTTAACATTGAGTTCTTTATCGAGGGAGGCCGGAGTCGAACAGGAAAGATGGCTCTTCCAAAGACTGGGCTACTTACAATACTCATAGATGCTTATAAAACCGGGGCATGTCAGGATTTGATATTTGCGCCTGTCTACGTGGGATACGACCGCCTACTGGAAGAGAGCGCAATCTTAGGTGAGCTGGAAGGACGCGAAAAAAAGCAGGAAAGCTTTGCACAGTTGATCCGTGCGCGAAAACTCCTCAACAAAAGACACGGCCGGGTATATGTTCAATTTGACGAGCCGATATCTCTGAAGGCTTTGGTTTCTGAAGCCGGAAAATCACTCCAAGATATGGAGCATGCTGAATACCAGGCCTTGGGTCGCAACCTCGCCTACCGGATTATTAATGCTGTTAATCGCATCTCGGTGGTGACATCTCAGGCAATCACAGCCAGCGCTATTCTGAATTACCCTAAGCACAGTTTTACTCAAAGCGACCTTATGGCTTGCGTGGAGACATATCTGAATTATCTGATTTTCCATAATGCACGCTTGTCGGAAAACCTCGATGATACCCTCCTTGGAATAAAGAATGTCTTGGCCATCTACAGCAAACGCAAGTTCGTAGAAAAACAAAAGATCAAAGCAAAGGACGAGTCGCCTCCTGCCGATCCAAGATATGTGGCATCTGAGAACAAGCGCATGAACCTGGAGTACTACAAAAACAACTGCATCCATCATTTCGTGCCGGCCGCTTACACTGCCTTGGCAATCCTGTCCTATGATGCATTTCAATTCTCCGCATCGGCCCTGCATTCTGACTACAATTTCCTGCAAGAGTTCTTCAAATACGAATTTGCCTATGATGTGGAAAAGACACCTGAATACATGGTCAGAAAAACCCTGAAGGCCTTCATTGATGACGCTATCCTTATGCCTCATCCCACGCTTCCTGATACCTACAATATTACCTCGGCAGGCCTGCGAAAACTGCTGTTTTTTGCAGGCTTTCTAAAAACCTATTTTGAATCGTACCGCGTCGTCCTTGATGTCCTGAAAGGCTATGGCCGAAGGGAACTGGTCAAGAAAGAGCGCATGAAAAAGATCAGGGCACTTGGCGATCAATTGTACAAGCAACAGGAGGTTGAAAGAAGGGAGGCGCTTTCTCACATCAACTATGAAAATGGCCTGACGTTTTTTAACTTCAAGGGAATCCGGGGAAACGAAAATAACGAAAATATTGAATTCTACAGCCAAGTTATAAGGAGATATCTCAACTGCTTTATGGTTCAGAAATAGTTTTCAAGAGCATCAGTGGCAAAATCCTGGAAAACGCAGGATAACTGCCATCAACTTCCACTAACAGCTTAACTTTCACCGATTTTTGTGTTGTTTTCGGGACGTCTATGATTTCATGCTTTGCGTGGTCTGAGGCCAATACTATTGTTGGAACATGTCGAGAAAAGCAGAAATAGATCCGGCCACTAGGAAAGGACACGAAATGAAGACAATTGCTCTTATAGTTCTACTCAGTATGTTTTCCTGTGGAAATGCTCTTGCCGGTTCCTTTCTCACAGGAAAATACGAGATGTTGCTTATTTACGGCGTACATGATGAGGTCGGTATTCCTCTCAAAATCCTGGAAGCTAAGCCTATTGTCGCCACACTGGATACTGAAGAACCGTTTATCTATAATGATGGAATCCATTGCAGTGATGACGGCAAATATGTAGAAGGGCTGTGCCGGTTCAAGGACAAAGACAGCACAAAGTGGAAGATGAGGTTTTCCGGAGAACCTTCTTCAAAAGATGGATATTCAATTTTTACTGTACTCTTTTTCCGGGAAGAAAAGAGGATACAGCAGATCGATTTTGTACATAAAGGCCGGGCAGGAGATTTGATGAATATGGAAACAGCCCCCTTTTGCATAAGCGGCTTGCCCTGCGTCAAGAAAAACTGGTTTACCTTATGCCTGAGCTGTTGCGCTGGAGGCAAGCGTAACAGCAGGGTAAAAATGCCTGACAGGTTTCCCGAAGGGCTTATTGAAGGCAATTGTCATGATTCACTTCACGCTCTTCATCTCATCATAAGAGATGCCAAGATCGATACGGCTGACACCTTCAATACAGGAAACACTGAGACGGGCTATGCAAGCTTTGTCTTGAACTGTGATGTCATGTGCTCATACAAAGGCGGACTAAAGCCTGGGAGCAGGATAACCTTTTTCGCCATGTGGGAGAACTATGAAGGTCTTCTAAAGGAATTGAAAAGGAAAAGGGAACGGATAGCTTTTATCAAGAAGAATAAGAAGGGGTTTTACTATGCGCTGAATTTTGGTTTATTTGCTTATGCGGACGACTTGGATAGGGCGCTAAAAGCCTATGCTGAGACTTTCAGAGAGGATAACTAATGAGACAAATAGGCTATTTTATGATTACATTCATCCTTACGATATGTCTGGGGGGATGTAAATCGTTGGGAGATAAAACCAGTTGGGTTGAGACAAAATCGGAACTGGTTGGGCTTTGGAGTAGTTCCAAAATCACATATCCAAACGATCCGCTGTTTAGGGACAAAACGCCGGACAACAGACCCGGGATTGCCACGATACATTTCCGTGAAGACGGCAAATATACGTTTAACTGTGAGGACACGAATGTATCCGGTACGTATCATGTAAACGAACAGGGGCTCCTTCTTACGAACGAGAAGGACAGTGAAGACATAATCTGCAGGTTCAATAA
>JADFWI010000546.1 GCA_015222985.1 Pseudomonadota bacterium
AAGGCGAATGGGTAGATGTTTAAGGAGGTAAAGGCTGTTTTGAAATGTATCCCGGCCAAAAGGGTGAATTTCTTTCAGGCCACTGGTATTGACGAAGACCTTTGCGACACCGTTACAATTTTCCTTCAGGGCATCGAGCAGTTCGCATGCCGACGTGCCATCGAAATCGCCCTTCAGTTTCAGTTCCAGATGGTTGCTCTTTCGGTGAACGGATATTCTGAAATTGGATGCCATGACCATACCTCCGACTTCACATGTGACCTGGCAGCCCTTATCTTAAGATCCGTTTATGGATGGGCACTAGCTTGTCTTTTCATTTTTTCGATGCGTTTTTTTTTCAGCGATGATACCCGGGCCTCCAAGGCCATATTGATCTTCTTTTTTAGCTCCGTTAAATCCGCACTCTTGACGACATATGAGTCGGCCGCAATGGACTTCAGGTCATATTTAAAGGAAGAATATGCCGAGAGCAGAATCACAGGCATGTTGTAATAGACGTTTCGGATGTTCTGCAAGAGGTCAAGACCGTCGCATGCGCCCATTCTTATGTCTAACAGAATGAGATCGGGCCCGGATTGCTCAATCATCTCCATGAGCCCTCTGCACTCAGTCGTAGAGACAACCTCATAGCCCTCTTCGCTGAGCTCCTCAGCGTAAAGCCTGCAAAGCAATACTTCGTCGTCCACAACAAGAATTTTTGTCATGGCTTTCCTCTCTTCGATTTCTTCTACTGCCATCAAAAGCCGTGCGCCACACTCAGTCGGGGAGACTGCGTCTCCGCGTCAACCCCTTCGACAAGCTCAGGGTCTTCGAATTCCTCTTGAGACGGCGATTTCCGCCTGAGGACATCGGCTATCTTTCCTTTCAGTTCATCAAGGACCATACTCTTGATCACGTAGCCATCGGCCTGAGACAGGCGAGGGTCCTCCCTGTAGGTGTCGTAAGCGCTAAAGATAATGACCGGCAGATCGGGATTTTGTCCTTTGATATTATGCAACACCTCCCATCCGTCAGGTCCGTCCAGATACAGATCGAGAAGCACCAAATCGGGTCGTGAGAATCTCAGATGCTCTCTCACTGATTCGGCATTGCCAAGGGTGTGCACCCCATACCCCTCAGCGATTAGCTCATCCGCCAGGAGTTCTCGAACACACAACTGGTCGTCGATAATAAGAACGCTCGCCATCATGTCCTCCCTGTTCTTTCCATTCTAAACGGTTCTGAAGGGGGATCCGCCTGACACACATCAAACGCGTCGCCCCCCTCGAAAACAATTCCGACCTCGCAATCAGGAAACAGGGTATTGAGCCATTCAAGCAAACTGTCATCAGGCTTTGGCCGGCTGCTTACAATCATAATTTTGTCCACGGCTCAATCCCCATTCTCCATTTACTGGTTCTTAGTCTCAATTTCGTGTCATTAATCTAACGTTTTGGAATTCATGGCCCCTGGGCGGGAACTTTGCCCTATTCCCACCTCGACTACCCGAATTGGAGCGAAATCCCTGAGTTCTCTTCATGAGTGTTATTCCCGTTCATGTGGAGGCCGTGCGGCTCTTCCAGACAGTACTCGCGCCACGCGCAGTCAAGCCTGTCGCAATAGCCGTGTGCCCTGCGGAAACAATCAGGGTTGCCCTCGGCACGCTGAATGCTCCTGATAAACTCTGTCACATCCAAGTAATTTTTTTTCAAATTGAAGTCCTTTCCTGTTTGTTCATTCTAACATGAGAAACCTGGTCCTCTGGGCCAGGTCGCCGACTTCGCCAGCCTACTCCGCCGAAGTGGCAACGGCTACG
>JADFWI010000009.1 GCA_015222985.1 Pseudomonadota bacterium
GAAAAGTATGATGAGACGACGTTGGCCAGCGCGAGCAATAAGAAAGTATGTGCTGTTGCAGTTACCAGGGCTGCTGGCGCTGATTTTTTTGCTAAAGTTAATCCAGAGGTGGTTTGCCATTCCAGAGTGGCTATTCTGGACCTCCGTTGCCATATGGGTAATGAAGGATGCGATTCTATTCCCATTTGTATGGCGGGCATACGACTCGGGGGGCACGGAAGATGAAAAAATGCTTGGCGCTCGCGGCATAGCCAAGGAACGACTGGCCCCTTCGGGCTATGTATTTGTTCGTGGAGAACTTTGGAAAGCAGTGCTAATGAAAGGAAGCCCGCCAATAGAAGAGGGAGAAGGCGTATTGGTTCACGCAAAAGAGGGGCTCACACTTGTCGTGCAACCCGATAAGAATTGGGCAAATAATGCTTCTTAATCAAAACACAGAAGTTATCCGTTTTTGACCATTATTCCATTGTTCTCTCCGAGCCGCAGGATCTCCGAGCCGGAGGCCAACATTCCATTATTCCATATGGCTGGCATAAAAAAAGATGCAATTAAAAACCCTTTATTTTCCCGCCCTAGGCGGGATACAATTTCCGAGACGTTTAAGGAGGAGAAACGATGGCAGAAAACTGTGTGATTGTGAGCGCTAAGAGGAGTCCTTTTGGCAAGTATCTGGGTTCCTTGTCAGAAATGGAGCCCCTTGACGTGGGTGTAAAAGTGGCCGAAGCAACCCTTTCGGCTCCAGGAAAGAGTCTCAAGGAGAATATTGATCAGGTCTTCGTGGGGAACTGTATCCCAAGCGCCTTTGAGACCGGCTCTGTCACAGGAAGACAAATAGGCCTTAAACTGGGAATGGATGTGTTTACTACAACCGTGGATACGGCATGCTGTTCTCCTCTCACCGCTCTCCGTATGGCCCTGTGGGGCATGCGCCTTGGAGAGCTTGATTCCGCGCTGGTCATTGGAGTGGAGGCCATGAGCCGAGTGCCCCATTCCAGTCGACAATTGAGAACCGGCGTCAGGATCGGCGAAGTAAAGCTGCCTGATCCGATTTTCCCAATCAACTATCCAGGTTATAACTCAGTTGCAGTGGATGCTTCGGACGGCGCTGAGAAGTACGACGTCTCAAAACGAATGCTCGACACCTTTGCCATGGGATCACACCTTAAATGGGCAGATGCCATGAAGGAGGGGAAATTTGATGATGAAATTGTACCCATAAAGGTAAGAAAGGGGAGAAATGAATATCTGTTCTCACAGGACGAAATGCCGAGGCCGAACGGAAATATTGCCTTGATCCAGATGCTCCCGACTGTATTTGGGGCAAAGAGCACCACTCCCGGCAATGCCCCCGGGCTGAATGACGGCGCATCAGCCATGGTTGTGATGACTGAGAAAAAGGCGAAATCTCTCGATCTCCCTATCCTGGGAACTATAGTTGATCAAGCAGGTGAAACCGATATGCCTTTTGGTATCTCGTGGATTCCTGCGAAGGCCATAAAAAAGGTGCTTGAAAGGAACAAAATCACCATTGATGAAATTGATCTCATTGAAATTAACGAGGCCTTTGCCGCCATGCCACTCGTAAGCACGAAAATTCTGGCAGGGGGAGATGAGCAGAAATGGTACGGGCTGATAAACAGAACCAACGTCAATGGCGGAGCTGTGGCCATAGGCCATCCGGTGGGCGCCTCCGGCCTCAGGATTACCATGACCATGATGTATGAACTTATACGACGCGGTGGAGGACAGGGCGTGGCCGCCATTTGCGGTGGATTAACCCAGGGCGAGGCTGTTATTGTCCGGGTCTAATCTGTAATAATGACAAATTCATTGATACCTATGAGGAGATGATAAAATGGGGGAACTTAGATATAGATTAGATCGAAAAAAGAACATAGCCGTTTTTGAGATTGATACTTCCGGGCCTGTCAACACCATTGGCGAGCAATTTATCGCAGACCTTGTGAAGGCCACTGAGAAGGCCAACAGTGATGGCGTAAAGGGGGTTGTGCTCGCGTCAGCAAAGGCAAAAAGCTTTTTGGACGGGGCCAATCTCATGGAGATCATGAAAGATCCCTCCCAGCTCAATCTTAAACATGTTGTTCTCAAACTACAGGAAACATTAGCAAATCTGGCAAAGAGCCCGTTTCCGGTTGTGGCAGTTCTGACGGGTCAGACGGCCCTGGGCGGCGGTTTTGAGACGCTCTTGTGGACGTGTGATCATATTTTTTCAACCACCGGATCAAAAATGGGTCTCCCTGAGGTCAACGTAGGCCTGTTTCCAGCCGGCGGGGGCCCTGAAACCCTCAGGAAGATCGCGGGGCTCAAGACTGCTCTGGATGTGGTCATGGGTGGAAAAGTTCTGCCCGCGGAGTTTTACTCAAAGTCCGGCCTGGTGACCATGGTCTCCAAAGATGAGATCCTTCAGGAGGCGGAAAAATGGATTGAAGGACATCAGGGTATTATCAACAGGAACTACGATCCTGATTGGAAAGAACCTGACCTGCTGAGTAATGATGAAAGGCAGAAGCTTATCAAAAAAGCTCGTGCCCGTTATTGTATATGCCCCGAAAAACCTTATCTAAAGGCTGCCATGGATGCCATTGAAGAGGGCCTTGACCTGCCCTTTGAGGAGGCCGTCAAAAACGAAGTGCGTCATTTCGCCCCTCTCATTACAGAGCCCAATGTAAAGAATAAGATAGATCTCTTTTTTGCCATGACCGGCATTGCCCCCAAGATTGCCAAGGTCAACCCTAAGAAATCCCTTTCCACTGAAGAAATAGCCATCATCGGCGCGGGATTAATGGGGCAGGGCGTGGCCCAGGTCTGCGCGGATAAAGGCATGAAGGTATTGCTTATTGATGTGGATAAAGCGACCGCAGAGGCAGCCATAGAAAAGATAGGCGCGGGCCTGGAACCGTTAGTAAAAAAGGGCCGTTGGCTGCCGGACCGGAAAGAGCGGCTAATGAATAACCTCCGCGCCTCCGGGGACTACGAGAAACTGAAAACCATTCCTCTGGTAATTGAAGCCGTATTCGAGGACCTGGATTTAAAGCAAAAGATACTTAAGGAGGTGCAGGATGTAAATCCGGATATTATTTTCGCCTCGAACACCTCCACCATACCGATGGAGGATATCTCAGCAAAATCGAATCGGCCGGAACAGGTGGTTGGGATGCACTATTTTTCTCCAGTGCCCTTGATGCCTCTTTTAGAGGTGATTCAAGGCCCTAAAACATCTGAGGCAGCCCTGGCTACCGCAGTGACCTCTGGTCGGCGTCAGGGAAAGACATGCATTGTTGTGGGGGACGGGCCTGCATTTTATACCAGCCGCACCTTTGGCGTGTTCGTAATGACAGGATTTTACCTTGCCGAGATGGGGCTTGATCCCTGGGAAATAGACCGCCTGGCCCTCGAGGCCGGCTTTCCACAGGGTCCATTGCATGTTTACGGCACTGCCGGAGGAAATGTGGTTTATCATGCCGGATGTTTTATGAGCAGTCGAAAGCCTGATCTGCTCACAATCCCGGAGAGCGTGGGCAAGATGTATGAGGCGGGCTATGTGGGGGCCGGGAAACCCTGCTTTTACAAAAACGGCATGGAGCCCGACAAGTCGGCTCTGGAGTTTATTGTTCGCAACAGTTCTCTTCCCACACCTGACCGGGATGAGGCCAAGGAGATGCTCTTGCTTTCCATGGTAAACCAGGCCTTCCTCTGTCTGGATGAGGGTGTCTTGAGAGACTATTTCAGCATGGACATCGGCGCCATATTAGGCATCGGTTTCCCCGATTGCTGGCACGGCCCTGCCCGTTATGTGAGCCAGAAAGGCGTGAAAGCCACATTGGGGCGGATCCAGGCAATTTATGAGAAATATAACCTGGCTTTTTTTAAGCCTGCCAGGGAATTTGAAAAATTGATTGCTTGCGGTGTTGACAGGGGACTCCTTTAATAGACAAAGCTATCTTAAATGCTCGGCCTTGATTTTTCTGGGGATCTCGGCCGAGCGGAATAATAGCCAGGAAGGTGAAAATTATGATTGAGACATTGTACACAGAAGAACATGAAATTTTCCGGCAGGCCGTCAGGAAGTTTATGGAGAAAGAGATTACTCCAAACGTGGAGGAGTGGGAGAAGACCAGGGAAGTTCCCAGAGACATCTGGAATAAGTTTGGGGAACAAGGTTTCCTATGCCCATGGGCAGACGAAAAATATGGCGGCTCCGGTGTAGGATTCGAGTATTCCGCTATCCTCGCGGAGGAATTTGGCCGCACCAGGGCCAATGCCCCGATGATATCTCTTCATAGCGATATTATTGTGCCCTATATTGCTTCTTTTGGCGATGAGGAACAGAAAGAGAGATGGCTTCCTGGATGCGTTTCAGGGGATATGGTTACGGCAATCGCTATGACCGAACCAGGCACAGGCTCCGACCTGCAGGCCGTTGCAACCACGGCTGTCAAAGATGGCGGAGATTATATTATTAATGGACAAAAGACATTCATATCTAATGGAATTTGCTCAGACCTGGTCATTGTTGTTTGCAAGACAGATACCAAGGCACAACCGGCCCATAAAGGTATAAGTCTTATTGTGGTGGAAAAGGATTCCCCCGGGTTCTCGAGAGGGAAGAAACTCAACAAGATGGGCGGCCATGCCCAGGATACAGCAGAACTCTATTTCGAAGACTGCTGTGTTCCACAATCAAACCTTCTTGGCCAGGAGGGGACCGCCTTTAAATATTTGATGGAAAAGCTTCAGCAGGAGAGGATTGTGGCCACCCTCATGTCCCAGGTTGCAGCAGAGGTGATGCTGGCCGATACCATTGAGTATTGCAAGACGAGGAAGGCATTTGGAAAGTTTATCGGGAAGTTCCAGCACAATGCCTTCAAGCTTGCGGAGATGGCCACAGAGGTGGAACTGGGAAGGGTATTCATGAACAATCTTCTTTACAACCATTGCAAGAAGAAAAACATCGTCAAAAGGGCATCCATGGCCAAATACTGGATCTGCGAGATGGCCAACCGTGTGGCCTATCACTGCGTTCAATTGCACGGGGGATACGGCTATATGGAGGAGTATCCTGTGTGCCGCATGTATCGGGATGTTCGGGCCCATACTATTTATGCCGGCACCACGGAAATCATGAAATCTATCATTGCCAAAAGCTTGGGCTTTTAGGATATGCGAAAAGGGTATGAGCATTACCGAAATTATGAAAAGACCGTTCAAGAATTAACATTTTTCAATGATCGTTTATTTACTGAGATTTCTACAACAGAAGTCAGTAGAAAAATAAATGATGAATATTTGAAAGTA
>JADFWI010000099.1 GCA_015222985.1 Pseudomonadota bacterium
GGTTCAGTGGTTCGCCCAGCACTTCCAAATTATGTGTGAATAAGTCTCCTAAAACATGGTTGGGGCGCATTGCCTTATAGGCGTGTCCCACTGTCTCAAAAGATAGAGCTGCGCCTGTGGAAAGTGCCGCTCCCTTGGCGCAATTGTGTAGCTTTTCCAGTAGCTCATCGCGGTAATCAGTCTCTTGTGCACGTACATAGAACGAGGCAGCTGCATGTTCGGGAACAATGTTTGGCTTTGCCCCCCCATCGGTGATGATTCCATGAATGCGCGCTCCATCCTTAATATGCTGACGCAAGGCGTTAATGCCGTTGAATGTCTGAATGACCGCATCCAAAGCGTTTATTCCCTTCTCCGGTGAACCAGACGCGTGTGCCGCCTTGCCAGCAAATTTAATCTCTACTTCAGTGATTGCCAGACTGCCACGTTGCACCACTGTGTTTGAGGAAGGATGAAACATCATTGCGGCATCGACCTCGTCGAATAGACCGGCATCAACCATGATCACCTTGCCGCCACCTCCTTCCTCGGCTGGAGTGCCGAAGAAGATCAGTTTCCCTGAAAGCTCAGCTTTGATTTGCCCGAGGGCAAGACACGCGCCAAGGGCGGCTGCAGCAATCAAGTTGTGTCCGCAGGCGTGTCCGATCCCAGGCAGGGCGTCGTATTCGCCAAGAATCGCGACTGTAGGACCAGCGGTTGCTGCTGGGTGAACGGCCTCGATGGCTGTCTGTAGTCCTGCAACGCCAAGCCGGGTGGAAAACCCTCCTTGTCGCAGGCGTTCAGCAAGTAGCTTTGATGCCCTGTGTTCCTCAAATTTCAACTCTGGGTGTTCATAGATATCTTTGCTTATGCTAAAAAGCTCCTCTTCATTCTCATCTATGTATGCACAGATCCTTTCCTTGTGCTTATTCATCAATCCTCCTCCTTCGTGAGGGTCAAATGCTACGCTTCTTTCTCTGCTTTTCTTGTAGAGTATATAAGATTTCCGTCCCTGTTCATTGAGGAATAGTCTTACTCAGCACATCCTTCCTTCGCGGCGATCACGCTCGATAGCCCTTCTGTCGCGTTTGGCAACATTCCCATACCCTCCGCCACCTGGGGTGCGCAGGCTTACCGTTTCCCCTGCGTGCAGCGTGACAGCGCCTTTTCCGGGAAGCGGTATCTCTTTACCACTCCGAATCAGCACATTTTCTCCCGCTTTTCCAGGCTCACCACCATTCAATCCATAGGGCTGTGTTTGCCGTCGGTCGGCGAGCAGCGAAACGCGTGCTGTGTGGCCGATGACTGTGACATCCCTGCGTATCCCCAGCCCGCCACGAAAACGGCCCTTGCCACCACTCCCTGAAATCAACTCGTACCGTTCAACACGAAGAGGGTAGGCAGTCTCTAGCGCCTCGACCGGTGTGTTGAATGTATTCGTCATATGAGAATGCACACCATCAACCCCATCCATGTTTGGCCGTGCCCCAAATCCGCCCGCAATTGTCTCATACAGAGTGTA
>JADFWI010000547.1 GCA_015222985.1 Pseudomonadota bacterium
ACCCCGTTAGCTATAGCCTTCATGCCGCTCGTGCCGCAGGCTTCCATAGGTCTCCGGGGGGTGTTGAGCCACACATCACAGCCTGCAAGCATCATACTAGCCACCTGAATATCATAATCCTGAATGAACACAAACCTATGGCGAACTTCTTCTTGGTTTGCAAAGTGAATGATTTGCCTGATGAGCTCCTTGCCAGGGGCGTCATCGGGATGGGCCTTGCCGGCCATAATGATCTGTATGGGTCGTTCGGAATCGGTCAGCAACTTGATCAGCCGGTCTTCATCTTGCAGCATCAAGCCAGCCCGCTTGTACCGGGCAAAGCGACGGGCAAATCCGATGGTAAGTATCTCAGGGTTGAGCACTTGGGCTGCAGCGCTGAGTTCTCGGGCTGAGACGCCAGAACTCTTAAGTTGGGCCTGCAACCTCCTTCTTGTAAAGGCGACCAGGCGCTCACGTCGCCTTTCATGGGTTCGCCACAGTTCCGAGTCGGGAATCTGCTCCACATGTTTCCACACCTTGTGGCTGTCAGGATCTTCAACCCAGTTGGGGCCCAGGTATCGGTCAAGAAGTTCCGCCATGTCTCTCGATATCCACGAGGGAATGTGAATCCCATTAGTTATTGCACGGATAGGAATATCTTCCACAGGATTCTTTGGCCAAATTCTCTGCCACATGTTGCGGGAAACCTTGGCATGTAGCCGGCTAACCCCGTTGGCATGGGCTGAGAGCCTCAAGGCCAGCACGGTCATACAAAACGGCTCCTGATCGTTTGCGGGATCCTGCCGGCCGAATCCCAAAAAGACCTTAAAGGCAATGCCAAGAGACTGCACATAGTCTCCAAAATAAGTGTGCATAAGATCTGGGGAAAACATGTCGTTTCCGGCCGGCACAGGCGTGTGGGTCGTAAAGGCATTTGTGGCAATTACGAACTCCCTTGCCGCATCAAAGGACAAACCCTGCTCGTTTTTCAGGATGCGAATACGTTCCAAGGCAGAAAAGGCAGAGTGGCCTTCATTCATGTGATATGCGGAAGGTTCTATGCCCAGGGAGCGGAGGGCTTGAACGCCGCCAATACCCAGCACAATCTCCTGCCGGACACGCATATCCCAGTCCCCCCCATAGAGCCTGGAAGTGATGTAGCGATGTTCAGATCCGTTTCCCTTCAGGTTGGTATCGAGCAAGTACAGGGGAATCCGTCCCACCATGACGCGCCAAATCTGGATCTTGACTGACTCGCCTCGTATGGAGACCTCCACCGTGATCCGTTGGCCATGCTCATCCTTCATGAGGGTGATGGGCATGGTCGAAATATTGTTTTCAGGATAAGCTTCCTGCTGCCAGCCATCGGCATTCAAGTATTGTTGGAAGAAACCCTCGTGGTAAAAAAGACCGACGCCCACTATGGGAAAATTCAGATCGCTGGCAGATTTAAGGTGATCACCGGCAAGGACACCCAAGCCCCCCGAGTAGATGCGTAAGCACGCGGCCAGACCGAATTCTGCCGAAAAATAGGCAACCTTAAATCCATCTTTGCCGTGAGCTTCGGAGAACGAGGGGGGGGCAGCAGAGAGATAACTTTCCAACTCCTTGTTGCAACGGTCCATCTGGGCCAAAAACCCCGCGTCCTCAGCCAATTCCCCTAAACGGTCCTGGCTAATGGCCCCTAGCATATAGACGGGATTGTGTCTGGAAAAATCCCAGAGATCTCCGTCCATACGCCTGAAGAGATTGCCGATATCATGATGCCAGGTAAACCACAGATTGTGGGCGAGCTTCATTAGAGGCTGCAGCCTATCTGGAAGTTTGGCAAGCACATTGTATCTGTAAATGGCCTTCATAGGCGGTCCTCTTTCTTGATAATGGCAGAAAGTTTGGCCTTCAGTTCAGAGAGGTCATATGACTTGACTACGTAATAGTCAGCGGCCACGGATTTGACGTCTTCTCTATAGGAATCGTAGGCCGTATTGAGAATAATCGGCAAATCCGGGTGGGCATTTCGCAGTTCCTGAAGCAGATCCAGTCCGTCACAATCTTCCATCCGGATATCCAGCACTACTGCAGACGGGCGGGCGGAAGCAATGAGTGGCAATACTTCCTTGCCCTCACCAGTTGTGATGACCTCGTAGCCTTCATCGCCCAATTCCTCGGCACACAGTGCCCTAATGCTTTTTTCGTCATCAACAATCAGTATCTTGACCATCCTGTCCCCCTTTGCTAACCCGGA
>JADFWI010000100.1 GCA_015222985.1 Pseudomonadota bacterium
TGTACTCAGGTAGACGGACATCTAATGGAATGATGGAAAATGAAAAATGCCAAAACTTTTTACCAAAAACCGCATGGTCCCAGAAACATGGCAAGACAAGAGCAACCACGCTGTTATGTAGGGACACTATCTGATAAAAGGATTGTTTCCTCTTTCTGAACAAAGGGGGCTAAGTGGCAGTGTCTTATTGTCTGTGATATATAAAATGAAGAAACTGTTTGGTTTTTTTCTTTATGTATGCTCTCCCAGGTAGGATTTTTATAATATTTTACAACACCTCTGACAGTATGTCAAGCCTTTTCACTGCCATGACGCATGTTTTTCCCTATGGCTTTTTCCTGTTTTCCGGTCTCAGGGCACGAACGGCAGCTCCAGCTTGCCACATCTCGGAGTTTTTCATCTCTTCCAGCTCTTCTGCGAGCCTTTCACTATAATCCGGCGCACTGTTGGCTTCAAGCACAATCCTGGTCTCTTGTCCCGAAACGACTCGCTCGTAAAGCTCCTCAAAGACAGGTGTGACCGCATCGCGGAATCTGTGCCTCCAATCCAGCGCTCCTCTCTGGGCCGTGGTGCTGCAGTTGTAATACATCCAGTCCATGCCGTTTTCAGCCACAAGGCGAATCAGGCTCTGGGTCAACTCTTCTACCGTTTCGTTGAATGCCTCGCTGGGGCTGTGTCCGTATTTGCGCAATATAGTGTACTGGGCCTCAAACACGCCCTCCAGACAGCCCATAAGAACCCCGCGCTCTCCGGTCAGGTCACTGTACACCTCATTTTTAAAGGTCGTCGGAAACAGGTATCCAGACCCGATGGCTATGCCTAACGCAATGGCTCTCTCCTTTGCCCGGCCGGTGAAATCCTGATAAACCGCGTAACTTCCGTTGATGCCGCTTCCGTTCAGGAAATTCAATCGCACATTTCTTCCAGAACCCTTTGGAGCAACCAGAATTACGTCAATGTTATTCGGGGGGACCACTCCGGTCTGATCGCTGTACACAATGGAAAAACCGTGGGAAAAATAGAGGGCATCTCCCTCCTTGAGCAACGGTTTCAGCCTCGGCCAGGCTGCCATCTGGCCGGCATCAGATATGAGATACTGGACTATGGTAGCCCGCTCGGCCGCCTCGTCCAACGAAAAAAGGGTCTCGCCCGGCACAAAACCGTCGTGGACGGCCTTTTGCCAGGACTTGCCACCCTCGCGCTGGCCCACGATGAGGGAAATCCCATTGTCTTTCATGTTTAAGGCCTGGGCAGGACCCTGCACACCATAACCCAGAACTGCCACAGTCTCATCAGCCAAGACCTCTCTCGCCTTGTCCAGAGAAAATTCTTCCGAGGTCACCACGTCCTCCCAGACACCACCAAAATTGATTCTTGCCATTGTTATTCTCCTCTGTCATTAGTCAGTGGGTCATTTATCATCTATCATTTATCATCTATCATTTGTCGTTGGTCAATTGTCAGTGACCGGATGCCAGATCCCTGATGCCGGATATGGCTTTACATCCAATAGGGAACATGCAGCATCCGGTATCCGGCATCGGGCATCCTGGATCGACGCTACTTATTTTTTCTCCCTCGCCAGCGCAATCGCCCCTGTACGGGCAATCTCCTTAACCCCCATGGGCTTTAGAAGGCTCAAGATGGCTGCAAGCTTCTCGGCCGTACCGGTCACTTCGAGCGTGTAGTGCGTGGGACTCACGTCAACGACTTTGCACCTGAAAATATCAACAATTCTCAAGAGTTCCGCCCTGGAATCTGCTTTGGCGTTAACTTTGACCAGGGCCATTTCACGCTCCACATATTCCGTTCCGGTCAGGTCATGGACCTTAATGACGTTAATAAGCTTGTTGAGCTGTTTCATAATCTGTTCTGCAACGGCATCGTCTCCCCGCGTGACGAGTGTCATGCGGGAAACCCGGGGGTCAAGGGTCTCTGCCACACACAGGCTTTCTATGTTGAAACCGCGGCCACTGAACAGTCCTGCCACACGGGCGAGGACCCCCGGCTCATTATCTACAAGTAGTGATATCGTGTGTTTCTGCATGAGTTATCTCCATTCTAGGCAAGAAGCATTTCACTTAAACCGGCCCCTGCAGGGACCATGGGGTACACACCTTCTTCACGAGCCACCCAGAAGTCCATTATGGCAGGACCCGGGCTCTTGAGTCCTTGCTTGAGTACGGAAACAACCTCTTCGGGCTTCGTGGCCTTCAGGCCTAAGGCCCCATAGGCCTCGGCAAGCTTCGCAAAATCAGGCGCGTATTCCATGTCAGTAGCCGTGTAGCGCTTTTTGTAAAAGAGTTCCTGCCACTGCCGTACCATGCCAAGATACCTGTTATTTAAGATAACCACCTTCACCGGCAAGTTGTATTGCACGGCCGTGGCCAGCTCCTGGATATTCATCTGAATACTCCCGTCTCCAGCCACGTCTACCACGAGCCTATCAGGGCAAGCCACCTGCGCCCCAATGGCAGCAGGCAAACCAAAACCCATACACCCAAGTCCGCCAGAGGTAATGAAACAATTTGGGCGATCAAAGTGGTAATACTGAGCCGCCCACATTTGGTTCTGTCCCACCTCAGTGGTAATGATGGCTTTGCCCTTTGTCAGTTCGTAGAGCTTTTCAATTACATACTGGGGTTTTATTGCATCTCCCTGTTCATATCTTAATGGCTGGGTACTTTTCCATTTCTCGATCTGGTCAAGCCATGGCTTTCGGCTTTTTTTGGAAAACCTCACCTTTTCATCATCAAGGAGGCCGTTAATCTCCCTTAGGGAGGCCCTGCAATCACCAACGATCGGGACCGTAACAGGGATATTCTTGCTGATAGAAGTAGGGTCGATATCAACATGGATGATCTTTGCATTTGGTGCAAACGCTTCAACCTTGCCGGTCACCCTGTCATCAAAGCGTACACCAATGCCGATTAAGAGGTCGCATCTCTCGATCGCCATGTTGGCGCGGTATGTACCGTGCATACCCAGCATTCCCAGCCAGAGAGCATCGGTCCCCGGAAAACCGCCAAGACCCATTAAGGAGGCTGTGACCGGAGCGTGCAGCCTCTTGGCAAACTTGGTCAATTCCTTGGATGCCCCCGAAAGGATGACTCCGCCTCCGGAAAAAACAACCGGTCTTTTTGCTCTCTTAACAAGCTCCACCGCCCGCTGCAATTGCTTAACATTGGGTTTATACGTGGGATTGTAGGAGGGCATCCTGGGTTTCGGCAAGGATTTGTATCTTGCCTTGCCTTGACTCACATCCTTGGGAAGATCGACCAAGACCGGACCCGGGCGTCCTGATCGTGCAACATGAAAGGCCTCTTTCAGTACTCTGGCAAGGTCATCTGTACGTTTCACAAGATAGTTGTGCTTGGTGCAAGGCCGGGTGATTCCTACAATATCGACTTCCTGGAAGGCATCGTTTCCGATTAGCTTGGTGGGCACCTGGCCTGTCAGCGCAACTACCGGAATAGAATCCATATAGGCAGATGCAAGCCCGCTGACGGTGTTCGTGGCCCCAGGACCGGAGGTGACCAGGCAAACGCCCACACTGCTCTTTGCCCGCGCGTAGCCGTCTGCCGCATGGGCCGCCCCCTGTTCGTGGCGCACCAGGATATGCTGGATATCCGTCCTGGCGAGCTCGTCAAAAATGTCAATAATAACGCCGCCCGGGAAACCAAAGATGGTCTCCACACACTCCTCCTTCAGGACGGCCATGATGATCTGTGCTCCTGTAAGTGTTTTCACTCTATTTCCTCCCAACCCGGATAAACCGGAAATTCGAAACTCGTGCTGTCTTCAAGGCGTCAGCCGCAAATCCGTGCTGTTCTCAAGGCGACAGCCGCAAATCCGAAACAATATCAAAATCCAAATGTTCGAAAGTCAAAACAAATGCTGTCTGGTACTGTCGCTTTCCGTTTTTGTCATTTGAATTTGTTTCGTGCTTCGATATTCGAATTTCGGATTTCAATGCTGCTGCAAATAGGCATTTTAGGCATTTCACTTCACCACCGCTCCCTCTCCCCCAGATGACACCGCGCGGGCGTATCGCGCCATATATCCCTTGGAAATCTTGGGCTTGGGACGACGCCATTTTGAAAGCCTCTCCTCAATCTCCTTGTCAGAAACCTTTAGTGTAATACGCCGTTTGGGAATATTGATGTCGATCCTGTCACCGTCTTTAACAATGGCAATCGCCCCCCCCTCCATGGCTTCGGGTGAGACATGCCCTATGGCGGCCCCACGGGTTCCCCCGGAAAATCTGCCGTCAGTGATCAAGGCCACGTCAGCATCAAGGCCCATACCCGAGATGGCAGACGTAGGCACAAGCATCTCACGCATCCCTGGTCCGCCTTTGGGCCCCTCATAACGGATAATCACCACATCCCCTTTGTTAATACTGCCTGCCATAATGGCAGAGGTGGCCTTTTCCTCGCTGTCAAAAACGCGGGCAGGTCCCTCATGGCAAAGCATTCGTCGCACCACCGCAGATTGCTTCACCACGCATCCTGAAGGAGCCATGTTGCCGAAAAGCGCTGCAAGACCACCTTGCCTGTGATACGGTTTTTCCATGGGACGAATGACACTTCTATCCATGATTCGGCTATCTTCGATATTCTCTTTGACCGATCTGCCTGTAACAGTCAGGCATTTCACATTGATTAGCCCTTTTCGTGATAGTTCCTTCATCACGGCGCTCACACCGCCGGCCCGGTCCAGATCCTCCAGGTGATGCCTTCCTGCCGGACTCAGACTGCACAAGTGGGCTGTCTTTTCACTCACACGATTAAAGGCATCAAGATCGATTCTGACACCAGCCTCCGCGGCAATGGCCATTAAATGCAGAACCGTGTTGGTAGAACACCCCAGGGCCATATCTACTGCCATGGCATTTGCAAATGCCTCCTCAGTCATGATTTTTTGAGGCGTTATATTCTTTTTCAGAAGCATCATTATCTTCATCCCTGCTTCTTTGGCAAGACGCGTGCGTGCGGCCATAACGGCCGGAATGGTACCGTTGCCGGGAAGCCCCATGCCGATGGCCTCAGTCAGGCAATTCATGGAATTGGCCGTAAACATGCCTGCACAGGAGCCGCACGTGGGACATGCGGTGTCTTCGATATTCGCCAGTTCCGCCTCAGTCATCTTGCCGGATCTGACAGCCCCTACCCCTTCAAATACACTCACGAGGTCTACCTTCTTCCTGTCATGCGTGCCGGCCAGCATAGGGCCCCCACTCACCACAATGGCGGGTAAATCCAGCCGAGCTGCTGCCATGAGCATCCCAGGCACAATCTTGTCACAGTTTGTAACCATCACCATAGCATCAAAGGCATGAGCAATGGCCATCACCTCAATGGAGTCTGCTATCAGATCTCGGCTTGCAAGAGAGTACTTCATCCCAATGTGATTCATGGCAATGCCATCGCAAATCCCAATGGTGCCAAAAGCCATAGGTGTGCCGCCCTCCATGCGGATACCGGCCTTTACGGCAGAGACAATCCGCTCCAGCTCAACGTGGCCGGGGATGATATCGTTGGCCGAATTTGCAATCCCCACCAAAGGCCTGCGCAGCTCTTCATCCGTATACCCCATGGCCTTAAACAAGGCACGATGAGGAGATCGCTCCACGCCCGATTTTACGCTGTCACTTTTCATCCGTATCCTCCGGTTTGTTACTCTGGGGGTCGGCACTCATTATCGGCTGATATCCAATCCCAACTGCCGAGTAACCCAATGTAAAAATCCTGGCCCAGAGGACCAGGCTTTGGTTATCCCCAGAGGGGATTTGCTTTGTTGGAAGTTCATTGAATTATTGAA
>JADFWI010000548.1 GCA_015222985.1 Pseudomonadota bacterium
ACCGCCAAGAACGGCATCCTCATCGTGGAGTTCGCTGCCAAGCAACGCAGACAAGGCGCTACCATCCTGGAGGCGGCCATGACGGCGGCGCGTATCCGCCTACGGCCGATTCTGATGACGGCCCTGGCCCTTATAATCGGGCTGATACCCCTGGTAATCGCCTCCGGCGCGGGCGCAAACGCACGGCGTTCCTTGGGAACCGCGGTCGTCGGCGGTCTAGCCATTGCTACGATATTTATCATCTTTGTACCCATTTTTTATTATGTGATTGAAAAGATAAGGGAGGGGAAATCTCAGAGTGGAACTGGAGATACTACGCCTAAGGAGCTTCACACAGCGGATGATACAGGTGCAAAACCTCAGGATGCCTGAGGCGAATATTTCATGAACAAAAGAGAGGACTTCAGGTATGCAGAAAAGACAACAAAACCGCTCCATAGACTGGCGCATGGTGTTTGCGGTCGGGGGGGTATTCCTTTTTTTGCTTGTTGGCTGCGATCGTAAAAAGGAGACAGCCAAACCGCCGCCACCTCCCAGTGTTGGGATAGCCGAGGTAAGTCAGGAAACGGTTCCGATTGTAATGGAATTCAGCGGGACTCTCAAGGCCGTAAAAACAGTTGATATTATTCCGCGGGTATCCGGCTATATCAATGAGCGCTATTTTCAGGAAGGCACTTTTGTAAAAAAAGGAGATCCCCTCTATCTCATCGACCCTCGGCCGTTTAAGGCGCAGTTGGACAGCTACACGGCCCAACTGGAAAGTGACAAAGCCTCTCTTGCTTTCTGTAAAAGCGAGGCAGCGCGATACACTAAGCTGGCAGCCCAGGGAGCTGCATCCCAGGAGAAAAAAGAAAGTGCCGTCACAAAGTTGAATGAGACCATCGCTACCATCGCCAAGGATAAAGCCAATATCGAAAATGCCAGGCTGGAGCTGAGCTTCGCCCGCATTACGGCCCCTTTCAGCGGGCGCATCCAGCAAACCCGCATCAATGTAGGCAACCTGGTACAGGAACAACGGGACGTGCTCACAACCCTTATACAGATGGATCCCATCTACGCGATCTTTAACATCACCCGTGAACAGGCTTACCAGATCCAGTTGCAGAAGCACCAGGGCAAGGTACTTCAGGGAAAGGAAGTGAAGGCAGTGCTGATACTGCCGGATGGCAGTGATTATTGCCATCAGGGCAAGCTGGACTTTGTCAGCTTCCAAATCAGTCCCACTACCGATTCCGTCCTGGTTCGCGCCGTTTTTCCGAACAAAAAAGAGAAAGGAGCAGGTTTTGATCTCATCCCGGGGCAGTATGCTCCGGTCCGGCTGATCTTGGGTGAACAACCCGATGCGCTATTGATACCTGAACCTGCTCTGATGGAATCTCAGGCCGGCCAACAGGTCTTTGTTGTCAACCAGGAAAACAAAGTTGAAAGCCGCATGGTTGACGTGGGTCCTTCCTACAAGCACCAATGGGTGATCAGGAAGGGCCTGAAAAAAGGCGAGAAGGTAATTGTTGAAGGCGTGCAGAAGGTTCGCCCGGGCATGGTCGTCAAGCCGGAGACCGCGGCGTCACAAAAGGATTAGTTATCATGTTCCTTGATACTTCTAAAAGATATGGGCCGGTCAGTGCGCATAGGGAAGAATTCACCGGATGCCGCCCCGGCCCATTGTGGATTCTCCGTGTCATTGCGAAGCAATGTCGATCGTGGGTTGGTCTGCTCGCCCTGGTTCTTCTGGCCAGTGGATGTATGGTCGGACCGGATTTTGTAAGGCCTGATGCACCAATGGAGGAGGGATGGATCAAGAAGGAAGATCCAAGAATTAAGAGCGAGCCGGCGGATTATAGCAAGTGGTGGACTGTATTCAATGATCCTGTACTCAACAACCTTATCGAGACCGCCTACCAACAGAACCTGGACCTGCAAATCGCAGGGCTTCGCATCCTGGAGGCCCGTGCTCAGCTTGGGATCGCTACAGGGCAGCTATATCCTCAAACTCAGCAGGTGGGTGCCAGCGCCAATGCTAATGAGTTAAGCGAAAACGCCCCGAATGGAAAAGGTGCGGACAAATTCTTCTATGATTACACGATGGGGTTTGACGCTGCCTGGGAGCTGGATTTCTGGGGACGGTTCCGTCGTGGGGTCGAGTCTGCCGATGCGAGCCTCTACGCCTCCATTGCGAATTATGACGACATCCTTGTGGCTCTGACCGCTGAAGTGGCCCGTACTTATGTCCTGATCCGTACGTTTGAAAAACGGTTGGCTGTTGCACAGGAAAACGTCAAGAACCAAACAGAGTCTTTGCGAATTGCCGAGGCGCGTTTTGAGGCCGGAGCGGCGAGCAAGCTCGATGTTGCCCAAGCCACAGCCCTTTTAAAAGAGACACAGGCATCAATCCCGGGGCTGAAGGTCAGTTTACGCCAAGCCCAAAACGGACTGGCGACCCTTCTCGGCATCCTCCCGGCTGATGCCAGGGATGTGCTGGTGGGCGGACCAAAGCCCATTCCCACAGCGCCTGCGGAAGTAGCAGTGGGCATTCCTGCGGAATTGCTGCGGAGACGCCCGGACATTCGGATGGCAGAGCTTCAAGCTGCAGCCCAGAGCGCTCGAATCGGGATTGCCAAATCAGAACTGTACCCCCGGTTCTCGCTAAAGGG
>JADFWI010000549.1 GCA_015222985.1 Pseudomonadota bacterium
GTGCCGGGTGACACGCTCCTTGGCTCAGACAGTCATACCTCTACAGGTGGGGGCATTGGGATGCTCGCGATCGGGGCTGGTGGCCTTGATGTTGCAATGGCCATGGCTGGTGAATTTTTCCGGTTAAGGCGCCCGGAGGTAGTCCTTGTCCGGCTGGAAGGAGCGCTTTCTCCTTGGGTTACAGCAAAGGATGTCATTCTGGAAGTGCTGCGACGCGTTTCCGTTAAAGGAGGTTTAGGCCGGGTCTTTGAATATGGTGGTCCCGGTGCGGCAACACTCTCTGTGCCTGAAAGGGCTACGATCACGAACATGGGCGCAGAAACAGGGGCCACAACGTCGATTTTTCCGAGTGATGAAGTCACCTTGGGTTTTCTGAAGTCTCAGGGACGAGAAAAGGACTGGAGGGCCATTGTGGCTGATCCTGATGCCTCTTACGCTGAAGTTGTGACCATTGACCTTGCCGAACTGGAACCACTGGTCGCACAGCCCCACATGCCGGATCGGGTCTGTCCGGTGAGAGATGTTGAAGGGCTCAAGTTGGATCAGGTGGCCATCGGCAGTTGTACGAATTCATCCTACAAGGACCTGGCAACCGTGGCTGCCATCCTGAAAGGAAAGTCTGTCCATCCAGAGACGAGCCTTGCCATATCACCGGGCTCGAGACAGGTCTTGGCTGCACTGGCAAAAAGTGGCGGCCTGAACGATATGATAGAGTCAGGAGCCCGAATCCTGGAATGTGCCTGCGGTCCTTGTATCGGAATTGGGCAATCTCCTCCGACTGACGGGGTGAGTCTGAGAACCTTCAACCGGAATTTCAAGGGCCGCAGTGGAACCATTGGCGCTAAGCTCTATCTGTGCAGTCCGGAGATGGCTGCCATCTCTGCCCTGAATGGACGGATCACCGATCCGAGATCGTTTGGAGAGCCGATCAAGGTGGCCATGCCGGAGGTTTTTCCGGCTATTGATCATCTCTTTTTGAGACCTTCGGACGATCCTGAAGATATGGAAGTGGTGCGAGGCCCGAATATCAAACCTCTTCCACAGGGTAAAGCCATGGCCGAACACTTCAAGGGCGAGGTCTTGCTTTGCTTGGGAGATGATATTACCACAGACGACATCATGCCTGCAGGCGCCCACATCATGTGTCTGAGGTCAAACATCCCTGCAATTTCGCAATATGTGTTCTCACATCATGATCCCGGCTTTGCAAAAAGGGCCATTGAAAAGGGAGGAGGCCTTATTGTGGCCGGCAAAAACTACGGGCAGGGGTCGAGTCGGGAACACGCGGCCCTGGCTCCAATGTCTTTGGGTATAATAGGAGTCATTGCCCTTTCTTTTGCCAGAATCCATCGCGCAAATCTCATCAATTTTGGCATCTTGCCCATGACGTTTTCCAGGGCTGAGGATTTGGGACAGATCAGGCTTGGCGACCAACTCGCGGTGGAAGATGCGACAATCTCAGTTAGAAGTGGAGAAAAAACACTTCGTGTTGTAAATAGAACGCAGAAAAATAGTTTTCATGTATCCATTGATCTGGATGAGACAGAAAGAGACGTGGTGATTTCAGGTGGACTCTTGAATCACTTTAGACTAATGAACCCGAATTCAGGGGCTTCGCCCTAGATTATTGAGAACTTACATTTACGAGACGTACAAATAAAGTTGTGAGGTTATCATGCTGTACCTAATGAGAAAACATGCCGGCTCCTGGCTTATCAAAATTGTCCTTGGAGTTATTGTCGTGGTTTTCGTGTTCTGGGGGGTTGGCAGCTATCGGGCCGAGAAGGGAAACCGTGTTGCAGTTGTTAATGGCGACGTCATTGCTTTAGATGAGTACCGGAGCGCCTATGAACAGCTAAGGGAGCAGTACCGGAGGCAGTTCGGAAATGCCTTGGATCAGAAGCTGCTCAAGACACTTGGTCTCAAGAAACAAGCCCTGGACCAATTGATTAACCGCCGGCTTGTCCTCCAGGAGGCCAACCGTCTTAACCTGCATATTACCGAGGAGGAACTCATAAGGGCTATCCGGACGCTTGCTGCGTTTCAAGAGAACGGTCATTTTGACCCCCGGCGGTATCAACGGTTGCTGGCTGCCAATCGGATGACACCGGAGATGTTCGAGGAAAACATGAAAGAGGATCTCCTTGCGGAAAAGCTGCAGGGGTTTATTCTGGGGAGTATCAAGGTATCAGATGCCGAGGCCCTGGAGACCTTCAAGTGGCGTGAGGAGAAGGTGAGCCTTGAGTATGTGGCCTTCAAGCCGTCATCATATAAGGATGTCAAGGTAACCACGGAAGAAGTTGAATCCTATTTTTCGGAGAACAAAATGGCCTACGAGATACCCCCTAAGGTAAAGGCCGGGTATCTCCGTTTTAGCTTCAAGGAACTTGAATCCCGGGTCGATGTCTCAGAAGATGAGATCAGCCAGTATTTTGAGATCAACAAGAAAACATATGCCACACCAAAGAAAGTCCGGGCGCGTCATATTCTTTTCAAGGTGGACCCCGGCGCCACACAGGAAGAACTGGACGAGGCACGTAACAAAGCACAGTTGGTCCTGGAGGAGGTAAAATCCGGTGCGGATTTTACCAAGCTGGCCCAGAAGTATTCTGATGATCCGGGCAGCAAGAGCAAGGGGGGCGATCTGGGGTTTTTTACAAGAGACAGGATGGTAAAACCGTTCGCAGATGCTGCCTTTGCGATGAAGTCCGGTGAGATCAGTGAGCTGGTGGCAACCCGTTTCGGCTGGCATATTATAAAGGTTGAGGCTGTCCAGGAGGCCAAAGAGCCGGTATTAGGTGAAGTCAAAGACCAGATTCGAAGCAAACTCGTAAAGGAAGGAGCCAGAACCCATGCCTATGACCAGGCAGAAGAGATGTATGACGCAAGTTATGGGGCTGGGCGCCTTTCCGATGTGGCAAAGGCCCACGGGACTGAGACGCTTGAGACCGATTTTTTTGCCCGCGGTGATCTTGTGAAGGGGATCAAGCAGGCGCGAAAGTTCGCCGAACTAGCTTTTAACCTCGGCGATGACGAGGTGAGCGAACCCCTGGAACTGGCAGACGGCTATTATATCCTTGAAGTGATCGGCAAGAAGGAAGCAGAGATTCCTGAGTTGGGATCGGTCGAAGAAAAGGTGCGAAAGGACCTGATCGCGGTCAGACAAGATGAGCTGGCCAAGAAGGAAGCCGGGAATTTTCTGCAAGCCATAAGAAACGGGAATGAGTTTGAAGCAGAAGCCAAGCGTTTGAAACTGGATGCAAAAACCACGGACCTTTTCAAGCGGTTTGGATCGATTCCAGGGATTGGTTCCGAAAGGGAAATCATGGATGTTGCTTTTCTATTAAGCTCGTCAAAACCCATGCCAGAGGCAGTTATTAAGGGAAGACAAGGCTACTATGTAATCCGATTGAAGGACCGGCAGGATGCTGACCCCAAGGAATTTGAAGACAAAAAAGCAGAAGTCAAATCCGGCATCATCTCTCAGAAACGTCAGAAACTGATGGAGGAATGGTTCGCTCAGTTACGCCGGCAAAGCGAGATCACTATTGAGGAGGGTTTTTTCGACTGATGCACGAAGTTTCCATCGCCCAAGGTCTGCTTAAGATAGTCGAGGACGAAACCAAGAAACACGGTGCCTCCCGCGCCACACGACTGCATGTTCGAATCGGCGAGCTTTCTGCCTGTGTTCCTGACTCACTGACCTTTGCCTTTGAGGTGGTCTCAAAGGGCACGGTGGCCGAGGGGGCCGAACTGAGCATAGAGATCGTGCCTGCCAGAGGACGATGCGACAAGTGTGATGTAGAATTTGATGTGGATGACACCATGTTTTTGTGTCCTCAATGTGGTGGCATTGCTGCTGAAATCATCTGCGGCAAAGAGCTTGAACTCACCGAAATGGAGGTAGACTAAAAGTTCGAGCCCTTAACCCCTGGACAATTTCGAGACATTGAGCGCCTTGGTCTCCAATACAACTCAATGAAGTGGAATGAGAAAAAGGAGAAGTTGAAAGAGGTCTATGAGCGTTTTGAAAAGGACGCACATGAATTCAAGAAAGGGGCTATTTGCAGGATAGGGTGCACGTACTGTTGCACAGACGTGGGAAACGTGGACATCAACACCCTTGAAGGGCTGATTATCTGGGATGGAATCAACACCTTCCCGGCAAACCTGAAGCGCCAACTCAAGCAAAAGCTTGCTCAAAATAGGCAGGAGAAAGAGAAACAAAGTTCTACCCCGTGCCCGTTCTTAAAAGATGACGACTCATGTCTCATCTATGACATTCGTCCTTTCAGTTGCAGGCAGCTTTACTCCATACGGGAATGCCAGGGTCGAGGCCCTACAGTCCATCGACAGGCTGTGGCTTTGGCAAAAAAGGCAGTTAGAGAAATGCAGCACCTGGATGACACAGGATATTCCGGGCACATCAGCTTCATTCTTTATCTTCTTGACGAACCTGCATTCAAAAATCTCTATTTGTCCGGAGGATTTGACCCCGCAAAGATTATGGAGTTCGGCAAGACGCATGGCATCATCATAAACCGTCTTGCAAAATAGCGCCTTTTCTCCAAGACCACCACAGGATATGGACATGATCATATCATTAACACACAACGACGTTTTTGCTATACACAGTCTACCGAAAAGCGAGTTCTATCCA
>JADFWI010000550.1 GCA_015222985.1 Pseudomonadota bacterium
AGTTTCGATATTCGGATTTCGAATTTAAGACGTCGCAACTCCTTCTAATTTGGGGAAACTCGAAAGACTTTGACGTTTCCCTGTGGGGGATTGGAACTGTCTGACTTTCTATAAACCTTTATATATATGTATCAATAGGGACCTTGTCAAGGAGGAATTGTTCTCTTTTCTTGCACACTAAACCCTAACGTTGCAAAAGTCGAGGATGCCGCAGATCCAAGGCGTCGAGGGTGAAGCTGTAGTAGTTTACCGCGAACCCTTGACAACGCAGGAGATGCGGTATCCTCGGCTTTCCCGAAGGGTAAACAATATGGCAGGTTTTTCGCTTTTCATGGATGTCACTCTCAGTGGATTTGTGAACAATGCATCATGAATGCTCAACCATAAGTTATTCTTGGTTTTTGCCTTCTGTTGCCATGTTGTTTATGCAACATTAGGGTAAACAGGCTTGGGAGCAAAGAGTAGACGATTCTGACTCATTGACTTCGGATGGGCTTTGTGTTTTTAGTGTGAAAAATCGTCATGTATGTCAGTGGGTAGGTTTGGGTGAAGTCTACACCCCAACCATCTCAAGTTCTACCGTTAGCTCCAGGCATTGAGATGGGCCTGTTCGGGAAGACGATATCTCAATGACGCATTCCGGAGGATCCGCGTGAGGGAGAGCATCTACAAGGGATTAGCCCAGCACCTGAACAATCTTCCAGGCGGTTTCCCTCCCACCGAAACCGGGGTTGAGCTCCGCATCCTGCGCCGGCTCTTTACTCCTGAGGAGGCTGAGCTTGCTGTGCATCTGACTTTAATTGCCGAGGAGCCTCGAGTCGTGGCGCGTCGAGCTAAGCTTCCCATACAGGAGGCCGCCCCGCGATTGGAGGAAATGGCCCGAAAAGGACTCATTTTCAGAATCGAGTCGAAAGACAGCCCCACTCGTCGTTATCGCGCCCTGCACTATGTTATCGGCATCTGGGAGTTCCACGTCAACGACTTGGATATCGAACTGATCCGGGACATGAACGAATACATTCCCACGCTTTTTGATGGTGAAATCTGGAAGAAGGCTCCCCAATTGCGCACAATACCTGTGGGGCGAAGTATCAGTACCGAGCTCAAAGTGCTCCCGTATGAGGAGATAGAGGAGCTTGTGCAGGTCCAGAAAAAGTTTGTGGTGGCGCCGTGTATCTGTCGGCGAGAGCATAGAATGATGGGTAAGGGTTGCGAAAAACCGGAGGAAACATGTCTCGTTTTTGGGATCGCAGCCGATTACTACGAACGCAACGGCCTTGGTAGAGTCATCGATAAACAGGAAACTCTGGAAATCCTGAAAAAGGCCGATGAGGCCGGGCTGGTTCTTCAGCCAAGCCATGCCAAGCAGATCGTAAACATATGTTGCTGTTGTGGTTGCTGCTGCCAGGTACTAAAGAACCTCAAACGCTATCCCAAGCCGGCAAGTTATTTCTCCACTTCCTTTCTGGCAACTATCAACCCCGACACCTGCCAAGGCTGTGGAATCTGTGTAGACCGCTGCCAGATGGACGCGCTGCGTCTTGAAAACGACAAGGCAACATTGGACCTAAGTCGATGTATTGGCTGCGGCCTGTGCGTTTCAACTTGCCCCACCGAATCTCTGACCCTGGTGCGTAAGCCTGAACCTGAACAGTCCAAAGTACCAAGAACAATGGTTGAGGCCTCCATCAGATTGGCACGGGAGCGTGGCAAGCTGAGACCCGGCAAGCTAGTTCAGATGCAGGTGAAATCGAAGATGAACAGGCTGTTGGCTTCGAAGTAAGCATTTCAGCCTCCAGCTTTCAATAACCTAGTCCCCCAACATTGAAAGACACAGGGCTAAACTTCTTTTGTATGTTTTGAATTTTGATTCCGAAACATATTTGATGCGGGCCAGAGTTATGATATGTTTTTGGGTGACTTTGCGTGAGTCTTGCCCGATGTCAGCGCTAACCAGAGTCCTGTTAACACTATGAAGCACAAAAATATTCCATTAAATGAACGTATCATCTTTGCCTTAGATGTGGACTCCAAAAAAGAAGCAGAAAAATGGGTTAATCTCTTAGGAAAGCATATAAATTTCTACAAAGTTGGCCTGCAATTGTTCCTGGCGGAGTGGTTTCCTGTTATCGAAATGATTACAGAGCGTGGCCATAAGGTTATGGTTGACCTCAAGATTTTTGATGTTCCGGAAACAGTCAAATTGGCTCTTAGACAGTTGAAAAATAGAAATATTACGTTTACCACTGTGCATGGCAATGATCCAATTCTTCGGGCTGCAGTTGAAGAGAAGAATGGTGTTAAAATTCTTTCTGTTACTGTATTGACCAGCTATGGTGAAGAGGACATGGAGGAAATGGGCTTTTCTGGTACAATTGAAGATTTGGTTTTTTCTCGAGCCAAACGTGCTTTGAAGCTGGGGTGTGACGGCGTTATTTCTTCTGGTCTTGAAGCGCCTCGCCTAAGAGACGCTTTGGGTGACAGTTTTCTCATAGTTACTCCCGGTATCAGGCCAGGCAAGAATGTTGAAATCCCCGAAGATGATCAAAAACGAATCGTGACAGCTCAAGATGCCATAATAAATGGCGCTGATTATGTGGTTGTCGGTCGCCCTATCAGCAAAGCTAAGGATCCCATTGCCATCGTAGAATCCATGCAAAATGAAATCCAAAAAGCCTTAGTTTCATAATCCCTTTCTTTTCATCCCATTTCATTTAAACGCAACCCTGAAGACGAAAAGAGTTCGACCTGTGCGGTTAGGAGATACGTCGTCTTATCAATACCATCTAAATCCCCCTAACCCCCCTTTTTCAAAGGGGGGAAACCACTTTTGGCAAAAAGTCCCCCTTTATTAAAGGGGGATTTAGGGGGATTTTTCAAGCAACCGCACAGGTCCAAAGAGTTAGGTTGCAGAACCAAGCACCTGGGCAAGCGATTTTGCCAAATTGTCCAGAACAGATTCATCCGGCAGAGTAAACGTCATCTTCAGACTACCGTCACCATCTTTTTCCATGCATTCACTGAGCCGCTTCTTGAAGGTCTCCGCCATCTGTCTTGTCTGTTCCGTCTCTTCCTTCTGAGGAAGAATCTCACTCATAAACGCAAACGCTGCTCCCAGGAGCTGGCCGCCTGCACTTGCGATTCTTTGTTTGACCAGAAGCCGTTCCGCTTCCTTTTCCACCGCGTCCTTCTGGCTTTCGTCAACAGGGGCATCGGGTTTTGTCCCGAGCAGCACCTCAAGACGTCTTTTCAGCTCCTCCATGCCGCTGGCAAGGTCAACTGAGGTTACTTCTGAATCCGGATCAAGCGCTGCCATGGCCAGCTCATGCTTGGCGGAAAGAGTTCCCAAAAGACTCTCTTCTATTGTTCCTTCCGTCACGAGAATGAACACTTGAACGGGGTTTTTCTGTCCCATGCGATGGGCACGGGATATCCTTTGTTCAAGGACAGCGGGATTCCACGGAAGGTCAACATTAATGACAGTATTTGCCGCCTGGAGATTAAGGCCCGTAGAACCGGCATTAGTTGTGATAAAAAGTTTGCAATCCGGGTCCTTTTGAAACTCGTGTATCAATGCCTGTCTTTTTTTCTGTGGGACAGAACCATCCAATCTCACATATTTCAGATCCCGCCTGTCAAGAAACGGTTCTATGAGGTTCAACATGGTCGTCCATTCAGAAAAAAGCACGATCTTGCGGTCCTGTTCCGAGGCCAGTTGGTCCAGAAGGATGTCGATTTCATCGAGTTTGCTCGAGTAGCCAGGCGGCTCTTTATCAACCAGAAACGTGCTGTTGGCAACCATTCTGCAAATCAGCAACGCCTTCTGTAAACGGAGAAGGTCCATTTCGGAAATGTATCTCTTTGAAATAATGGTCTGGATGATCTTCTTCTGGCCTTTGTGTATGGCAATCTGTTCATCTGTTGGTGGTATCCTTCTCAGTTCTGTCGTTCTCGGCGGCAAGTCCCGCATTACCTGCTTTCTTGTTCGACGAAGAAGCACAGGTTTGATTCTCTTTCTAAGCTCATCCAGGTTCTTATACCCCAGCAATTTGCCCTTTTCGTCAACAACCCTGTATTTGTTAAAGAACCTGAAGGCCGGCCCCAGACGCCTGTCATCAATAAACTCCACGATGGAATAGAGATCATCCAGCCGGTTTTCCAGCGGGGTTCCGGAAAGGACCAGTGCAAAAGGGGATTTCAGGGATTTGGTCATTTGACTTGTCTTGGTTTCCCAGTTCTTGATCCTCTGCCCCTCGTCAAGTATGATAAGGTCCCATTTCACTCTCTCGATGGAGTTAATGTCCCGCAGGACCTGTTCGTAGTTGCAGACAGTAAAAAAACACGAGTTGTCGTATTGAGCGGCTCTTTCTTCCGCACTCCCGATAACAAGCTGGCAACTGCGATCTGAAAAACGCATGACCTCCAGACGCCACTGGGACTTAAGAGACGCCGGGCAGATCACAAGCACCTTTGAAATGCCTGCTTCCGTGGATAACAACTGCGCAACCCCAATTCCCTGGATAGTCTTGCCCAGGCCCATATCATCGGCCAGAACGGACCTTCCGGCTCCGACGGCAAATGCGATTCCATCAAGTTGGTACGGGAGCAATTCAGCATTTAGAAGGGTCTTTCGGAGGGGGTGATTTTTCGGATCTTTGCGGATCTCATCCACTTTGTCTCTGATTCGCTCAAGGTAAAGGGCCTTGTTCAAATATTCCTCGGCATCAGGATAGATCGTAACTTCGCAACCAAGGTTTTCTATCTTCTTGATCCTGACCAGAAGATCCCTTACGTCTTCAATCGACCTGTTCATAACAGGGCGCACCAGTCTCATTGCCTGAGCGTCAAGATGCTCAGGAACCAGGACCCGCAATTCGAGTTCATGACCGTATTGGATGTGAACACATATGTTCTCGACCTTACAAGGTGTATTCTTAACCGATTTACTGAATCGTTGCCTGACCTTTTCAAGGGCATGGAGAATATGTTTGCACGTGCCCAGGGTGTTTTTCCGGAAATCAGGACAAGTACAGTATGATTCGCCCCTCTCCCAGCCCCGTAGCGCAACCCGATAGGTTTTTCCCGAAGAAGCACTCGTGATCATATAATCCGTCCAGAGTTCAGTGCTGTTTATGGATCTCAATTGCATCTTCTCGGTTCTCGCCCGTTCGGCCCTGTCCGCAAGAGCCTGTTCCACAAGCTCCTCGTCACTGAGGCTTTCTACGGGCACCCTTTCCGGAGGAGGCGCGGAAAGGCCCAAAGCCAATTTTTCCTCAAGTATCAGAGAAACCGCGGCCCCCACATGTTCGCACGCTGTAGTGCACGCAGTGCAATTGAAATCCAGGCGATGATTCCTGTCAGGCCTTAGACTGATAGTGACAACCGCCTCCCCCAAATTGAGACTGAAGAGGTCGCTTTTCAGGGTCACCTGTTCGCTGATGTCGATTTCGTATTTGCCCCCGGTTCTGATCAATCGCTCACCTTCAGGCCCCAGCAGCTTACAGGCCCGCCTGTAAGTGAGGTGCGAAAGCTTGTCCTTCAGGCTTATCATAATCGTCTCTCCTTATGTCCTAACATGAAAAAGATCCATGGCCAGCAATATCCCCCGGTAGTTCGTCAAAATGATCGGCTATTTTGATTTTCCCTTCCTCATATTCTATGTGACCAGACCAGACGAGAAAGTCAAGGTCTTTGAAGGTACAGGCTAAAAAGGGGACAGACAAGTTGCTGTTTTTGGAAAACTTGACGTAATCAGAAAATTACGTTAATGGCGAGGCATAACAGCATTTCCCAAAATATGATTAGACAAAAGATAAATTC
>JADFWI010000551.1 GCA_015222985.1 Pseudomonadota bacterium
ATGATCTATATGACCAATCGTGCCTACATTCAAATGCGGCTTCACCCGCTCAAACTTCTTCTTGGCCATCTCCTTGCCTCCCTGCTTCTAGTCTGTTGTTAGTCCGTTGGCTGCGAAATCCGTATGGAGCCCACGACCGGGATTGAACCGGTGAACCTCTTCCTTACCAAGGAAGCGCTCTACCTACTGAGCTACGTGGGCCTGACGCAAAATCGCGAACTGATTTCATGGTGGAGCGGGAAACGGGGCTCGAACCCGCGACCCTCAGCTTGGAAGGCTGATGCTCTAGCCAACTGAGCTATTCCCGCGCTTTTATCCGTTCGTCACAGTATTGCCATGTCTTGGCGGAAAACGAATTCTGTCCTAATCGATTGAAATTATCAGTCCTCGACAAAAACACAGTAAGAAGGATGCAGAGTGTGCATGTAGTCCACACGATGCCGTCACAAACACCCGGCTATCTCCTACACACAACTTACCATGGGTGGTGGAGGGGGGAGGATTCGAACCTCCGAAGGCATCGCCGACAGATTTACAGTCTGTTCCCTTTGGCCGCTCGGGAACCCCTCCATGCATATCCTCTTTGACGTCATTGGAGCCAGCGGAGGGACTCGAACCCCCGACCGACTGATTACAAATCAGCAGCTCTACCAGCTGAGCTACGCTGGCTCGCTCGAAGGCACGAAAATCCAAGATCGCCACAACACATGGACGATCCATCTCTCAAGATAAAAGTATCCTCATATTCGTAGCCATAGCATAAAACTATTTTATTTAATACTATCTGATTCCAATAGCAACTTTAATGACAACCGGTTGTTGCTTCTTCATAAAAGTCTACGCCTTTTGGAGCAAAATAACTTCTTCTTGGTCACAAATACTTTCAATAGCTCTCATATTCTTATTCATACAATATTTTCTGGCCTGTCTTTCAGTGCATAGTTGACGACATTTTCTCATTCTGCTAATGGAGGACACACTGCTCAATTGATTTGCTTCCCGGCTTCGCCAGAAATTTGAATCCAGCAAATGTGTTATTTGTAAAATTTTTGTCTTATTACGAGGTTTCAATGAATTTCACAATCTCAATGGAACAAAAGATTCTAAGGGAATCGGTACGCAATTTTGCTGAAAAGGAGATTCGGCCAATGGCCAGGCAGCTGGATGAGACCGAATCCTTTTCTTATGAGATCACCAAGGCCATGGGAGAACTAGGCCTTTTCGGTATTTTCGTATCCGAGCAATACGGTGGCCAAGAACTTGACTATCTTTCTTATGCAATTGCAGTCGAAGAACTTGCCCGTGTTGATGCCTCCCAAGCGGCAACAGTGGCAGCGGCAAACTCCCTTGGCGTCGGCCCCATCTACTATTTTGGCAACGAAGAGCAGAAAACAAAGTACCTTCCGAAGCTTTGCACCGGTGAGATGCTATGGAGTTTTGGCCTCACGGAGCCAGACGCCGGATCCGATGCCGGAGCCTGTCGGACCCATGCGGTCCTGGACGGCGACTCGTGGGTCATCAACGGCAGCAAGATTTTCATCACAAACGCTTCCACAGACATCTCCGGAGGCATCACAGTTATGGCTACTACGGCCAAACGAGATGACGGCCGCCCCGAGCTAAGCTGTTTTCTCGTGGAATCGGGCACGCCCGGGTACACAGCGCAGACAATGCACAACAAAATGATGTGGCGAGCCTCAAATACCAGCATCCTTTATTTTGAAGACTGCCGGATACCAAAAAAAAGCCTCCTCGGAGAACGCGGCAAGGGCTTTCATCAAATGCTTGCAACCCTTGACGGCGGACGCCTCAGTATCGGCGCCATGGGCCTGGGCGGCGCCCAAGGCTGTTATGATCTGGCTCGAAAATATGCCAAAGAACGAAATCAGTTCGGCAGGCCCATCTCCACCTTCCAGGCCAATGCCTTTAAGTTGGCCGATATGGCCATGGAAATCGAGTGTGCCAGACTGCTGCTATACAAAGCGTGCTGCCTCAAGGACCAAAGCCAGCCATTCACCAAACAGGCTGCCATGGCCAAACTCTACTGTTCCGAAGTGATGGGCCGCGCGGCCAATCACGCAGTCCAACTTCACGGCGGCTATGGTCTCATGAAGGAATATGACGTTGAACGCTTCTACAGGGATCAAAAACTCCTGGAAATTGGCGAAGGCACCTCGGAAATCCTGCGTATCGTCATCGCAAGGCTCATAGGCGCCTACTAAGGGCTCGCATTCCTCAACCTTGGCTCACTTCAGGCACTCTTCCATAATTGTTATAGCTGTCAGCCAGTTGATCTACTCGAAAATCTTCTTGAAGTCCCGGATGCTCCTTTTCACCTCGTCCAATTCAGATG
>JADFWI010000552.1 GCA_015222985.1 Pseudomonadota bacterium
ATCCCGGCTTATCTGAAAGAATGGAAGGCATAGGGGATTGGGGAATTAAGGGATTGACGGATTGAGGGATCGGCGGATTGAGGGGCCAAGATCAGATAGAATTCCTTCAATTCTTGAATTCACAATTCCTAAATTCCTAAATCATTTTTTATGGGAGGTTACATGATTCTGATCGGTGAGAACCTGAATGTGATGGTCAAGAAAATCGGGCAAGCCATAAAGGAGAAAAACCCGAAGCCCATACAAGAGCTTGCTGTAGCCGAAGCAGAGGCGGCCGTGGATTACATAGACATTAATCTCGGCCCTGCCAGGAAGGGCGGAGAAGAATTGATGGAATGGATGGTAAAAGTCGTTCAGGAAGTCGTGGACGTGCCTCTCTATCTTGACACTACCAATGTGAAGGCAATTGAAGCGGGCCTGAAAGTATACAAAAAGAAACAGGGCAAGGCAGTGATTAACTCTATCATGTGTCGTCCTGAGAGGATGGATGCCCAGGTGCCCCTGGTCACAAAATACGACGCGGGTATGGTTGCCCTGCTTTGGGGGCCGGAAGGGATGCCCAGAGATGCGGCAGAGCGCGGAGTCCTTGCTGCAGAGATACTCCAGAGGGCCGCAGAGGCTGGTGTGGCAGGAGAAGATATCTGGGTCGATCCGATCGTAACGCCTGTGAATGTCCAGCAAAATCAGCTGCTGGAATGCAATCAGTTCATGTCAGAGCTCGAAATGATAGCAGAAGTACTGGCCCCTGGATGCAAGTCAACCTGTGGGCTCTCTAACGTCTCTAACGGAGCGCCGGACCATCTCCGGCCTATCCTGAATCAGACTTATATGATTATGCTCGAAAAGCTTGGCATGAAATCCTGCATTGTGGATGCCTTTGACAAGGATCTCCATGAAATCGCTTGGGGAAAACAGCCGGAAATCACTGCTTTAGTTCATCAAGTGATTGATGGAAATGATCCGGACATGGAAAGTCTTAGCAAGGAAGCTCGGGATTATGTAAAAACAGCAAAGGTGCTTCTGGGGCATTCCCTGTATACCGATTCATGGCTGGAGCTGTAGTAGACCCCTGTATTAAATCTTGTTGACACCTTAGCGGCTCGCGCGTTACTTAACCTCACGCCTTTAGTTTGGTCTTTTGGAACAATCTTTGAAAAAAGGAGTAGGAAATGGCCAAGGGGACAACGGTTACTGAATTGATCCTAGCAGGGCAGAAAGAGCGGCCGGAGGCAACCGGTGCCTTTACGGCATTGCTTTCAGAACTGACGGTGGCAGCAAAGATCATTGCCCAGAAAGTAAGCAAGGCAAACCTGACCGAGGATTTGGGATTCGTGGGGAGCGAAAGTGCGGATGAAGAACATTTCCAAAGGCTGCTGGAGTTTGCCAATACCACGATCGTCAATCGCGTTAGTCACATCGGCCATCTGTGTTGCATGGCCTCCAAACAGAATACCGACCTGATCCCCATGCCACCCAAGCAAGCAAAAGGAGACTATATCTTGGTCTTTGATCCCCTTGGCGGGATTACCAATCTTGAGGTGCACATTGCGGTCGGTACGGTTTTTTCGATCCTGAAGAGAGAGAATACGGCTGACATGAGTCTCACGACAAACGTCTTGCAGCCGGGGGACAAGCAGGTTGCTGCGGGCTATTTCATCTATGGTTCGAGCACGATGATGGTTTATACGACCGGGAATGGCGTTCACGGCTTCACGCTGGAGCCCAGAATCGGGGAGTTTCTTCTCTCCCACGAAAACATTCGCATACCGGACAAGGGAAAGACTTACAGCGTCAACGAGGGGAATTACTATTTCTGGGAGGAGGAAGTCCAGAATGTGGTTGAATATTTCAAGACCCCGGACATCAAGACGGGCCGCCCCTACACCTTGCGCTATACCGGCTCTTTTGTGGCAGATTTTCACCGGAATCTGCTCACGGGAGGCATTCACATGTATCCTGCGGATTCCAGGGACCCCCTGAAACCTCACGGAAAGCTGATGCTCATGTGCGAGGTCAACCCGCTCGCCTTTGTGGTCGAACAGGCAGGAGGTGCTGCAAGCACTGGCCTTGAAAGGGTCCTTGACGTCCAGCCCCGTCACCTTCATCAGAGGGTGCCGATCTTCATTGGAAGCCCTGCTGACGTGCGTTTGGCTGAAGAGATCATTCAGGACAACCGGTAAGAACCTACCATGCCAGAGACACGATTGAAAAAGATCCTTTCGGTTTTTGAGGGGAAAAGGGGCGGATTAGTTTCCATTCTCCAGAGAGTCCAGGAGGAGTTTGGCTATTTACCGGAGGATGCCCTGGCGGAGATTGCCGACTTTCTTAGGCTTCCAGCAAGTGAGGTCTTCAGCGTCGCCACCTTCTATGCTCACTTCTATCTGACACGCCGCGGAGATCATCTTGTACGGGTTTGTCAAGGGACCGCCTGCTATGTGCGTGGCGCCCGGGACATTTTGGAAACGGCTCAACATCGCCTGGGAATCAAGACCGGCCAGACGACTAAGGATTATAAGTATAGTCTTGAGCGAGTGGCATGCGTTGGTTCGTGTGCCATGGCTCCTGTAGCAATGATAGACGATGATGTCCATGCCAAGATGACGCCATTGAAAATGAACGAGCTTCTGGCCAAAAACAAGGAGAAAGGCTCGGAAGGCGGGTTGCCTTGATGATGGTTTTTGCAGCTCCCACAAATTGGTCGATGGGCGATGACAGCCACTGACGCAAAAGTTGCTTTGAGACGAATAAAGAGCTTCGAAGACCTGGAGCGTTTCAAAGAAACCATAATTGCTCAAGAAGGTCCTGATGCTACCTACGTGACGATCTGCGGTGTGCCGGGCTGCGGAGTCTCGGGAAGCCACAAGATCTACGAGGCATTTGTGGCAGAGATGAAGGCTCAGGAAGAAGAAAAGAACATTATTGTAAAAAGGACGGGATGCCAGGGCTTTTGCGAAAAGGGTCCCATCGTGACCATAAGACCTCAAGATATCTTCTATCACAGTGTAACCGCAGGGGACGTGCCCGAAATCGTTGAAAAGACCCTTTTGAACAACGAGATTGTTGATAGACTCCTTTACGAAGATCCACAAACAGGTAAAAGGCACGCCCATGTAAAGGAGGTCCCTTTTTATGAGAAACAGGTCAAGGTCGTGCTGAGGAATTGTGGGAAGATAGATCCCGCCAATATAGGTGACTATATCAAGGTTGACGGCTACCGTGCCGCAGCCACAGTCCTGACCCAATGGCGCCCAGAGGAAGTAATTGACTGCATAAAGGAATCGGGCCTCCGGGGACGGGGCGGCGCGGGCTTTCCCACTGGGCTCAAGTGGGAGTCGTCGCGCAATGCCCCCGGTGAGGAAAAATATATCATTTGCAATGGTGACGAAGGGGATCCCGGGGCCTTCATGGACCGCAGCGTGATGGAAGGCGATCCCCACAGTGTGCTCGAAGGGATGATTATTGCAGGCTATGCAGTAGGGGCCCGCAAGGGGATCATATATGTGCGGGCAGAATATCCCCTTGCTGTTCGGCACCTGTCTACAGCCATTGCCCAGGCAACCGACCTGGGGCTCCTGGGCCGAAATATTATGGGGAGCGACTTTGATTTTGAAATCGAAATTGTGAAAGGTGCAGGTGCCTTTGTCTGCGGGGAATCAACCGCCCTGGTCATGTCGATTGAAGGCAAACGTGGTTTTCCAAAACCACTCCCGCGACCCAACACCAGCATCGTCGGGCTCTGGGGCATGCCGACTGTTCTGAACAATGTGGAAACCTTTGCCTGTGTGCCGGCTATTATACTTCAGGGTGCAGCCTGGTTCAGCGGCATAGGCACTGAAAAAAGTAAAGGAACAAAGGTCTTTGCCCTATCCGGGAATGTGAAAAACACCGGCCTCGTGGAAGTTCCCATGGGAACGACCTTGCGAGAGATCATCTTTGACATCGGTGGCGGGATCAGAGGAGACAGGAAATTTAAGGCCGTGCAAACCGGTGGCCCTTCTGGGGGTTGCATCCCTGAGAGTCTTCTGGATCTCCCTGTGGACTACGAATCCCTGGCCAAAGTGGGATCCATCATGGGTTCCGGGGGGATGCTGGTGATGGATGAGAGTACCTGTATGGTGAATATGGCCCGCTATTTTCTCGATTTTGCCCAGAATGAGTCTTGCGGCCAGTGCACATTGTGCAAGTTAGGCACTAAGCAGATGTTTGAGATACTCCAGGACATTACCAGGGGAGAGGGAAGACCCGATGATATCGAAATCCTGCTGGAGTTGGCCGAGGCCGTCAAGGCGGGCTCCATATGCGGCCTGGGACAAACCGTTCCGAATCCGGTGATTTCCACGATCAGGTACTTTCGGGAGGAATATGAGGAGCACATCCACGAGAAGCGCTGTCGAGCCCTCGTGTGCAGGTCTCTGATTTCTTACCGTATCAACGAATACAAGTGCAAGGCATGCATGTTGTGTCTGAAGGCCTGTCCGGTCGATGCCATTATTGGCGCTAAATGGCAGGTCCATGAAATCGATCAGAGTAAATGCATAAAGTGCGGGGCCTGTATGGAGGTGTGTCCTCCCAAGTTCAGCGCGGTGGAATGCGTTTCGGGATTGACGACTGGCGATTGAAGATTGACGAATGACGAATGACAAATCACAATATTCAATATTCAATGACCAATGATAACTGATAGATGATAGATGATAAATAACATTTCCTTAACCATAAACGGCCTGGACGTAAAGGCCCCGGAAGGCGCTACTATCCTGGAAGCAGCCCAAACTGCGGGGATCTACATTCCCACATTGTGTTATTGCCCTGGGCTCACCTCAGAGGCGACATGTCGCATATGCCTGGTCAAGATTGAAAAGAAGAAAAAGCTTCATCCGGCCTGCCGCACCCCGGTTGAGGAGGGGATGGCGGTCACTACGGATGACGCGGAGATCGAGCGGGTTCGCCGTGTCACTCTTGAACTCATCCTTAGCGACCATGACTTCAACTGTCTCTTGTGCCCAAAGAGCGGCACATGCCGCCTCCAGGAACTGGTCAACCGTATTGGTTTTGACGAGCGGCGGCTTAATCGCCTGAATCGCGTGGCCAAGGACCTTCCTGTTGACACCAGCAATCCCTTTTTTGATTTCAATCCCAATAAGTGCATCCACTGCGGCATATGCGTTCGGACCTGCCGCGAAATCGTAGGTGTTAATGCCATTGATATGGGATATCGGGGTTATGAGCTTAAGGTGAGCACCTTTGGTGATAAGCCTTTAAAGGAATCGGTTTGCGTGTCTTGCGGGGAATGCGTTGAACGTTGTCCGGTAGCGGCCTTGATACCCAAGAAAATGGAATATCCAACCCGTGAGGTGAAAACAACCTGCGCTTACTGCGGTGTGGGCTGCGGGCTCTACATGGGTGTGCGTGGAAAGAACATTGTTAAGGCCAGAGGTGATTGTGAAAACCCTGTGAACCAGGGAGAACTCTGTGTTCGGGGGCGTTTTGGTTATAAGTTTATTCACAGCCCTGATCGGCTGTCTTCCCCGCTTGTGCGGGCATATGATCCCCTTGAGCGGATCGCACATGGCATCGATGAAACAAGCCGTCCTGGCAAACCGTTGGCGGCGCCCCTTGTCAAGCGGGAAGGGAAGTTTGTCGAGGTCAACTGGGACCAGGCGATCAAGTATGTGGCCAGCACCCTCCTCCATTACAAAGGAGACCAATTTGCTGCCATTTCTTCCGCCAAATGCACCAACGAAGAGAACTATCTCTTTCAGAAGTTTGTCAGGACGGTCATGGGAACAAACAATATCGATCATTGCGCGCGCCTCTGACACTCGCCCACGGTAGCCGGTCTGGCTGCCACTCTGGGTAGCGGAGCCATGACAAACTCGATCTCTGAAATTGGAAAAGCCGCTTGCATCTTCGTAATAGGAAGCAACACCACAGCTGCCCACCCTATCATAGGGAGACAGATCAACAGGGCGGTCAGATCCGGCGCAAAGCTCATCGTGGCCGATCCGCGAGAAACCATGCTCTGTCGGATCGCTGATGTCTGGCTCAGGCATCATCCAGGAACTGATGTGGCCCTGCTAAATGCCATCGCCAAAGTTATTGTCGAAAAGGGACTTCTGAACACCTCGTTTATTCAAGAGCGGTGTGACGGCTTTGAAGCCCTTGAGGCGATGCTCATGGAGTGTGATCTCTCCCTGGGAGAGCAAATCACAGGTGTTTCTGCTGAGGCCATTACCAACGCTGCGAGACTGTATGCTTCTTCTTCACCGGCAACCATCCTCTATGCCATGGGGATTACCCAGCACTCCCACGGCACCGATAATGTGAAGGCGGTGGCCAACCTGGCGCTCCTTACAGGCAATATCGGTAAACCTTCCACAGGCGTGAACCCTCTAAGAGGTCAAAACAATGTTCAGGGGGCCTGTGACATGGGGGCCCTGCCGGATGTGTTTCCCGGATACCAAAAAGTGGATGATCCGGAGATACGGAAAAAATTTAAGAAGGCCTGGGGTTGCAAGCTAAACGCCTCACCCGGGCTGGTGCTGACCGAACTCTTTGAGGCTGTTGATTCAGGCAAGGTAAAGGCCGTCTACCTCATGGGTGAGAATCCGGTGCTCACAGAAGCTGATACTAACTTCACCGAAGAAGCAATCTCACACCTGGAACTGCTCGTGGTGCAGGATGTCTTCCTTACAGAGACCGCACAACTGGCCGATGTGGTCCTGCCTGCGGCGAGTTTTGCTGAAAAAGACGGCACCTTCACAAACACCGAACGCCGTGTACAGCGGGTGCGCAAAGCCATAGAACCTGTGGGCCACAGCCGCCCTGACTGGATGATAATATGCGACATCGCTCAAAACATGGGGGCCAAAGGATTTGATTTTGACAGCCCTGAACAAATCATGGAAGAAATACGTACGGTTACGCCAAGTTACGGGGGTATTACATATGAACGTATTGAACGCCTTGGTCTCCAGTGGCCCTGCCCCGATTTGAAACACCCCGGAACA
>JADFWI010000553.1 GCA_015222985.1 Pseudomonadota bacterium
AACGATTTGGCAGATGCATACGAACTGAGCGTTCAGCACGCTGATGAGCTTTCCGATCGGCTCCGGCGTGAGGCCGACCGGGTAGCAAAGAAGGCCACACTTCTTGCAGATCGCGAAACACGCAAGAACCAATTGGTGCGATTAAAAAACCAACTTGAGGCCGCTGAACTCGAGCTTGCAGAGATCAATGAAGAATGGTCGACTCTTTGGGGAGTAATCCAGATTTTGCCAAGATCACCAAGGGAGATGCGGTCCTGGGCCCTGAAACAGGCGGCCCTGGCAGACCAGGTATCTACCATTTGCGACCGCAAGGCCAAGGCCGACGATCTCAAAGAACTTATTGACATGCACCGCAGCGAGTTGAGTCGATGCCTGCAAAATGTTGGTGAGGCTGCCGCCGGCAAGGGCGAGACTCTGGCCCATCTCGTTGAGAGAAGCCAGCAGGTTGTGGATCGTATGAACGAGATCAGGTCCAAACGCGAACAGATCGTTCGTGAGCAAGAACAACGAGCCGATGAATTACAGGAAGCGAAATCGCGAGCCGCCAACACAGAGCAGGAACTCTCCAATTGGCAATCCGAGTGGGGAGAAGCGATCCGGTTGCTGGGCCTCGAGGCTGAGGCCACGCCGGCTCAGGCCAGCGCTGTGTTGGAAGATCTCAAGACGCTCTTTAGCAAGCTCAAAGAGGCGGATCAGCTTGGCCTGCGAATTGAAGGCATTGATAGGGACGCAAATGACTTTGTTCGCAAGGTGCAAGGCCTGATCGAACGGGAGGCCCCGGAACTGGTGAAACTTCCAGTCGAAGAAGCAACTGTAGAGATCAAAGCTCGACTTACGCGGGCCCGAACTGCAAAGACGAAACAGCAAAGCTTGGAAAAACAAGCCCGGCAGCAAGAAAAACAGCTCCGGAGTGCAAAAAACCGGATAGGCAAAATTGAAGCCCAGCTTCTAACGATGTGCGAGGAGGCCGGATGCAAGAGCTACGAAGAGATCCCCGCGGCAGAAGAACGATCTCTGCGTCGACAGCAGATCAACGAGCAACTCGGTCAACTGGAGGGGCAATTGCGCAAACTGAGCGGCGGTGCGACGCTGGACGAATTTATCCGAGACGCCCAGAGCGTCGATCCTGACAGCATCGATCCGATGCTCGATCGGCTCACAGAAGAGATCGACCGCTTGGGACTCCACAAATCAGAGCTTGATCAGACCATCGGGAGCGAACGAACCGAGCTCGCCAGGATGGACGGAAGCGCTCAGGCGGCCGAGTTGGCTGAGGAAGCCCAGGGCCTCATAGCACGCCTTGAAACCGACGCAGAACACTACATCCGGCTCTGGCTCGCATCCACGGTTTTGAGCCAGGCGATTGAAAGATACCGTGAAAAGAACCAGGGGCCGATCCTGGAACGGTCAAATGATTTATTCTCCCATATGACGCTCGGCTCATTTGCAGGGCTCCGGCTGGAGTTCGACGAAAAAGGAGAAGCTGTGCTTGTGGGTGTGCGCCCAGGAGGAAAGGAGATCGTGGGCGTCGAAGGCATGAGTGATGGGACCGCCGACCAGCTCTATCTTGCTGTTCGGCTGGCAAGCCTTGAAGCGTACCTGGAGAGAAACGAGCCACTCCCCTTCATTGTTGACGACATTCTGATCAAGTTCGACAATGAGCGTGCAATTGCCACCCTGCAGACACTTGCAGAGCTATCCCAAAAAACGCAGATCATCTTCTTCACCCACCACCGGCATCTGGTTGAACTGGCCGAGGCAAATGTTAATAAAGAAGCATTGTTTATTCATTCGCTTGGGGCTTGATGTCTTATGTGGTAAAATTCACATCTTGGCCAAGAACACATTTCGAGGTACGTGAACGAAAGATGGCAAAATCAAGCGCACGGCAGATATCTTGGCTGATTTGGCGCTTGATGCGACAGAGAATGTGTTTGTCCTTGAGACTATTCAGGATATCATAAAATGCTGTCCCCAACATTCATGCGCATTTTGAAACCAAAGAAGGCACGTGGAAAGCCAAGGAACGAACAGAAACAGGCATGGTGTCCCGCTCTTCCCAGCCTGTCTGTGTGAGTCTGCGGCAGAGATAGTAAAAAGGTGAGAGCGTTCACATGAAGTTGGGTGTCACGAACTCCAATAATTCAGGGCTGTTCCCACACTTTGTTGAGTATTGGAATCGACGGTACTAAGCCCCGTTCTCATTGAAACTGGAAAACTTAAGAGCCCCAACTTTTTCCATATATCGGTATTGCGGAAAAGGCAAATACGTAAAATTTCGTAATGTCAGTGGTCCGTTGTTAGTAGTCAGTTGTATTAATATTTTCACGGGGTTAGGTGGCACATCAGATTACCGGC
>JADFWI010000101.1 GCA_015222985.1 Pseudomonadota bacterium
GTCACGAGAAACTTCCCCGATTCTAAGGCTTGTCTAAAACGCATGGTAGCACCTCTTCTATGTGGCTTCGACCTCCCGTAAATCTTCTCTAATCACAATGCCAGGGCGAATGCGCCAGTCCTTGACCTGTGGCTTTTCCTTCAGATAATGCAACATGTTCAAACGCTTCAGAGCATGGTAGATCTGCTGCCAGGCACATGGACGATCCTTGGAGACTTCACATCTTCCCTCTGACGCGCCGCCGCAGGGCCCATTCAGGAGTCCCTTGGCGCAGCGGGTCACAGGGCAGATCCCACCGGTTCTCCACAGAATACAATCCCCGCACGCCATACACATCTCTGCCCAAACTCCGCGTTCTTCCGGCCGCCCTATGAACCTGGTGTTCAGGGCTGGCAACACGTGATGATCGGGAAATACCCTTGCTACTGTCTGAACGCCAGCCCCACAGGCTAGAGAAAGTACGGCATCGCAACGAGCCACACTGTCTCTTATCTGATCAACAAATTGAGACTCGCACTGTCTGGCGACGGTATCCTCTAAGATCTCAGTCTCCTGTCGCGACATTTTCCTCGCTATGCGAATGGCAGAGCCGATCTCCGCCACCTGCCGCTGCCCACCTGCAAAACAAACGGCGGCACACGTCTCACAACCCAGGACCAGAAGGCGGCTATAGTTTTTAGTCATCTGTTCAATCTCATCCAGTCTTTTCTGCTCGACCACAATCATGCCATCTTCTCCTTGTTTTCGCCCCTAAAGGTTGGGGCTACTGGCTGCACGCTCTCTGAGCGGGTTTGGTCCCAACCCCGCAATTGTCCGCATTATCTCAACCAACCTCTCTTCTTCAATAAGGCCCCGTGCAGGCATGTCAACGACATGCAGACGCCTCCTGTCCAGGCCAAGCGCCTCCAGCAGGGCGCTGGCATGCGCCATCCGCCTTTTCACACTCTCCCTTTTCTCTGGAAAAGGGTCCATTTCAGCCGGGCATCCAACGAGAAGGACCGCGTCAGCCCCGCACTCAAATGCCTTCAACACATCAGATGTGTCAATCCTTCTCAGTCCGAAGACCATCACCGGGGCGATATTGGGGTAGTTCTTTCTCAGGCTGCTCAAATGGCTTTGATTGAAGTTTCCGTGGTAGTCAAACAAGCCCAGCACCACAGAGTCCTGAAACGCGCTCACAGCCTTCTCAATCTCTTTGGCGAGCTCACCACCAGGATGAAACCGTATCTCGATGGCCTGAACCGGGCACTCAAGGGCACACATCCCGCAGGCCTGGCAGGTAAACCGATCGATCGTAATCTCTCCCATCTTGTTCGTGACGGGTACGCCGACCGGGCAAACCATTACACAGTTGAGACAGGAGACACATTTATCCGTGTTTACGCTTGCGCCAAGATGACAATGCAGGCACCTGAGAGCCTCTTTGGTGGCCAGCTCCTCGGAAAGGACGGATTCTACCTCGCGAAACCCCCTAAGTCGTTCCTTAAGCGGAAGGCTGGGCTTTGTGCACCTGGCAAATTTTGTGGTTTTTTCGATTATGGACGGGCAAAGCCTGGCCTTTTCAATCTCTTTAGCAGGTTCAACGGCGGGCGTTGATTCTCCTTTCAGATAGTGATCTATTGAAATCGCAGCCCGTTTGCCTGCACCAATCGCCTCAACAACGGTGGCCGGCCCGGTAACCGCATCGCCCCCGGCAAAGACCCCGGGCTGGGTGGTCACCAGGGTATAAGGGCCTTTCACAATAATCCGTTTTTTTCTTTCACTAACCCGTAATTCATCGGCCACCAAAGAAGATTCAGGTGCCTGGCCAATTGCGACAATCACCATATCCACAGTAAGGGTAAATTCAGATCCCGGAACAGGCTTTGGGCTTCTTCGACCACTGGCATCGGGCTCACCCAACTCGTTATTGATGCATCTTAAAGCCGAAACCTTCCCATCTTTTCCAAGGATTTCAAGTGGTGAGGTCAAATAGGCTATCTTAATACCTTCATGGATGGCCTCTTCAATCTCCTCTTGGGATGCTGGCATCTCTTCTAAATCTCGCCTGTAAAGGATATGAGCCGCCCCGGCCCCCAGGCGAAGGGCGCAGCGAGCTGAATCAATAGCCGTGTTTCCCCCTCCAATCACAGCCACTCGGTTGCCGACCTTGGGGGATTGCTCTTGGTTCACGCCTCGCAAGAATGAAACCGCAGGGACTACTCCATCCAGTTCATCCTCACCCGGGATGCCCAGCTTGCGGTCCTTATGCGCGCCAATGGCCACAAATACAGCTTTGTATCCCTGCTTGGTCAGATCACTGAGCTTGATCTCTTTGCCGATACGAAGCCCTGTCTTAACCTCAATGCCCAGGTCAAGAATGGCCTGGATCTCTTCATCCAGAACATCTTTGGGGAGGCGATATTCGGGCACGCCCACTCTAAGCATCCCCCCCAAAACCGGCAAGGCTTCAAAGATGGTCACATGGTGGCCAAGCAATGCCAGGTCATGAGCGGCCGCAAGCCCGGCAGGCCCAGAGCCAACCACTGCCACCTTGTGCCCACTTGATGCGCTAGGAGGTAGCGCCCTAAACTGTTCCTTCCAGAGGCCATCAGCGGCAAAACGTTTCAGCGCGGCTATGGCAATCGGCTCATCCACTTGCCCCCTCTTGCAGGCAATCTCGCAGGGATGGGTGCAAATACGGCCGCATACGCGAGGCAAAGGATTATGTTTTCTTATTTCAACGAATGCCTCTTCAAACCTCCTTTCAGCGATATGCTGAACGTACCCTCTGACATCAGTAAGAATAGGACAGGCTGACTGGCAAGGAGGGGGGGGCATAGAGTCAGCATCTTTATGAGCTGCGTTATTCATGAAAAATTTCCTACGAGACGGGGAGCGACACTACGAAGGTCGTACCCTTTCCGACTTCACTTTCCACGCGGACTGAACCGTTGTGGGCATCCAGAATCCCTTTGACGATCGACAGCCCAAGGCCTGAGCCAGTTACACGCCTGGTTTGTTCCGTCTTGATGCGATAGAATCTCTCAAAAACCCGGTCAATATCTTCTGGCGGAATGCCTATGCCCGTGTCAGCTACCTTGAACCGTAGGTCTTTGCCCGCCTTGTTGAGGACCACCTGCACATTCCCACCCTTTGGGGTGTATTTGATGGCATTGCTGATGAGGTTAACAAAGACCGCCTCTATGCCGCCCCTGTCGCCACTGAACGATGGGACTTCTTCCTCAATTTCGGACTTCATGCTAATGCCTTTCTCTTCAGCAGACAGGCGCATAAGCTCAACGGTTCGCTGCAAGATCTCCGCCAGGTCCAGGCTTTCAATCTTCTGGATCGATTTGCCCTCCTGAATACGCCTATAGTCCAGGATGTCGTTGACCAAGGTAATCATTCCCTTGGTCTTTTCCTTGGCCTTCCCGAGGAGATCTGTCTGTTTAGAAGTAAGATCCCCGGCCAGTCCGTCATGAATTACAGAAATCTGCATCAGCAGGGAGCTCAAAGGAGCCTTAAGTTCGTGGGAGACCATGGAGAGAAAATCAGCCCTCAGTTTATCCATTGCGCTAATCCCTGTGACGTCATGAAAGAGGCATACCGCACCAACGACCGTTCCATCTCCATTCTTCACAGGGTCTACATGTACACGAAACGATTTTTCTTGCACCTTGACCACAGGTTCTTCGCCGGCCATCAAAGGAGCCAAGGAACTGTCCGATTGAATTGCACGCAATATGAACGATAACAACTCATCCGACTCAATGCACTCTGAAACGGGACGTCCTAGGGTCTTTGCCTCAGTCAAGCCAAACAGGCTTGCGGCTTTTTCATTGAACAGTACAATATCCGTCCGCCAATCCGCCACTACGAGAGCGTCGGCAAGGCTGTTGAGGATCGCGAGAAGATTCTCTTCACGGCCCGGTTTACTTAAGGTGGCCTGCCTTTGCCGTCTCAGCACCCTCAGTTGGCGCCTGCACCTGAAAGCCTCTATGGCCCGATTCATCTTTGTCCAAAAGCGGTCCTTGGTAAAGCTCTTGCGGATGCAGTCGTAGGCTCCGGCATGCATTGCCTCGATGGCTTCCTCTCCACAGTTGGTAGACATGGTCATGATCAGGATTTCACTCCTGGCCTTTTGCAGGATGTTGATGAGAGACATCCCGCCCCACCCGGCAAGCTCAAGGGAAAGGAGCATGATGTCCACATCTCCTGGATGTTTCTGGGTGATATCCAGGGCCTCTTCAACAGACTCGGCCGTGCGGACCCCGTGGCCTTCGTCCATGAGGAGTTGTCGGCATCGTTGCATAATGGTAATATCGTTTTCTACCACCAATACGTTGATGGTCGGCTTGATCAACATCATCTGACTAGTTCTCGCTCAGCCAGTCCCCTACTCGCTCTGCCAACTCTTGAGATTCGACTGGTTTGGCAATGTAATCGTCGGCCTCGGTGATAAGGCCCATGTGCTGGGTGTAATGCGTTTTGAACATTTCCTGGCCCACGCCCGTGAGCAGAATGACCGGAATCCTTTTCAGATCTGGGTCTGCCTTAAGGACCACGCACACATCGTATCCGTTCATTTCAGGCATCATTACATCCAGGATGACCAGATCGGGTTTCTCGGTCCGTACCTTCTCCAGCCCCTCCTTTCCGTCATAAGCCAATATAACTTCGTAGCCCTTACTCTCCAAAAGGAGCTTTGTTGCGTCACAAAAGTCGACGTCATCGTCTACTAATAGTACACTTTTCATGGCCACACCTATACAATTGCGGATTCTCAGAAACCGGATTCTGAGCATATTTCCGGTATTTGGTGAGTTCTAACTCAACGAACTGAACAAACCCAACAAACCCGACAGACCCATTATTCCTTACCAATCCTTTTAAGGATCTTCCCGACCCTTTCGAGCAACGTGGCGCTTTCGATCGGCTTCTCCACATAATCATCCACATCGAGCTGGACACCGGTTTCCAGTTCATAGCGGCGCTGGCTCACGTCCTCTCGCACTGAGCTAAGGATGATGATCGGCATACTGCCATACTTGGCGTGCCGCGGATCTTTGAGGGCTTTGCATACTTCAAAGCCGTCCATTCTGGGCATGAGGAGATCAAGTATGAGTAGATCCGGCTGCTCTTCTTTCAGCTTGGCCAGGCACTGCTCGCCATCCTCAGCCGTGACCACGGTATGGTCGGCAGACTCCAATATGATCTGCAAGGATTCCCGCATGTCAGGATCGTCGTCAACGACCAGAATCTTTGCACTTGTTCCCATGGTACACCCCCTATCATTTATTATTTGCCATTTATCATTGGTCATTGATTAGAACTTACGGGCTTCGCCCCAATACTCCATCACTCCATTCCCAAGATACTACACCACCGGCCTCGGCATCAAGCCGGCTTCTTCCACGATGCGGGGGACGATATCTTCCCAGGCCACCGCCATGATATGAATGCCGTGGACCCCCTCAACTTCTTTGAGTTGCTCGATAGTCTCCAAACAGATCTTCACCCCTTCTTCCTTAGGATCTTTGGCGTCCGCCATCCGGTCAACGATTTCCAGCGGCACGCTTAACCCAGACACATTATTTCTCATGTAGCGAGCCATACCAACTGACTTGACGGGTATTATGCCGGCAAGAATATGGGTTTTTTCATCCAGGCCCCTGTCTCTGACCATCTTCATCCATTCAGTAAACTTGGGCATGTCAAAGATGCCCTGAGTTTGAATAAAATCCGCTCCCGCCTTCACCTTCTTGGCCAAGCGGATGACCCGAAACTCAAAGGGATCAGCAAACGGATTGGCGGCCGCACCGATAAAAAGCGGCACATCTCCTGAGATCTCTTCGCCGTTGAGGAACTCGTGCTCATCCCTCATTGTCTTGACCATCTGAATGAACTGGATTGAATCGATGTCGTACACCCCTTTGGCCGTAGGATGATTGCCAAACTTTTGATGATCGCCGGAAAGACAAAGGACATTGTGAATTCCCAATGCGGCTGCGCCCAGGATGTCGCTCTGCAAGGCGAGACGATTCCGGTCTCTCACGACCATCTGAAGGACCGGTTCCACGCCAAGCCTTTTTAGCAAAACGCAGCCGCTCAAGCTTGACATGCGCACGATAGCGGTCTGGTTGTCCGTTACATTCAGGGCGTCACAGCAAAACTTTAAGAGATCCCCTTTTCTCTGAATGACCTTGGACGAACTCCCTTTGGGAGGCCCGGCCTCAGCAGTCACAGCAAACTGGCCACTTTCCAGAATTCTTTCCAGACTACTCCCTGACTTCATGATTTGAGGTCCTCTATGATCATTTTTCTAGGTCCGCCGTGTCCGGCAGGTGACCAGTCCTTTACAGGAAAGATCTCTTCCAGCATCTCCAGACGATTTAGCCTGGCGAGACGATCAATGATTAATTGCCACACACAATCTACGTCTTTGCTGATTTCACACTTCCCATTCACTGAACCGCCGCACGGGCCATTGAGAAGCTGTTTGGAGCACCTGGCAATGGGGCACAGCCCGGCTGTTTTATCCAAGATACAGTCCCCGCAGCCAGCACACCGTTCTGACCACACCCCCAATTCCTCTGTCACTCCCAGGAACGTCGTATTGCAACCGGGCAAGATCATCTTGTCCGGGAACCGTTCGGCGAGCATCTGCACGCCGGCCCCGCAGGCTAGAGAGAGCACAGCATCGCAGCCACGTACCTTGTCTCCGATCAGGTCAACAAGTTCAGGGTCACACTGTCTGGCAATGGCATCTTCCAAAATGTCACCGGGCTTCCCGGAGATCTTCCTCTCCATGCGAATCATGGAGGCCAATTCTTTGACCTCCCGCTCTCCACCGGCAAAAGACATGGCGGAACAGGTTTGACATCCCAAGACCAGAAGGCGATCGTAATGGCTGGCCATTTCTTTGATCTGGGCAAATTGTTTCTGCTCCAACGTAATCATGTACTTTATCTCCTCACTCGGAGAGGGCTTGGCTCCATCTCCTTGATTCTCTGAATCAGTTCAGTGATTGATCCCTTCTCAACAAGTCCCTCGTCCGGCATGTCGAAAATCTCAAGACGCCTTCCATCCAGGCCCACGGCCTCCAGTTGGGTCCTTGCATGGGCCGTGCGGCGTTTGATCCTGTCTCCTGCTTCTGGGAAGGGGTCCCTATTAGGCGGGCACCCTGCAAGAAAGACCGCATCAGCTCCACACTCAAAAGCCTTCAAGATATCTGATCTATCAATCCTTCTTAAACCAAATGTCATCACAGGGAGAACATTGGGATAATCTTCTCTCAGGCCTTTCAGGTCCTTTTTAGCGAAGTTTCCGTGGAGGTCAAAAAAACCGACAATCAGACGCTCCAGGTGCTGTGAGCTGGCAATGGCTTTTTCAACCTCCCGGGCAATCTCACCTCCGGGATCAAGACTGATCTCAATAGCCTGAACCGGGCACTCAAGGGCGCACATCCCGCATGCCTGACACACGAAGGGATCGATGGTAATCTCTCCCACCTTGCTCACCGTGGGTACTTGCAGCGGACAAACCCTTAGACATGTCAGACAGGAGATACATTTCTCCTTGTTGACCCTTGCCCCAAGATAACAGTGCAGGCACCTGAGGGCCTCCTTGGTTGCCAGATCCTCTGAAAAGGGAGGCCCCACTTCGCTAAAGCTCGAGAGCCGTTGCTCAACCGGAAGGCCTGCTATTTTGGACCTGGCAAATTGTCTGGTCCTTTCGATTACACCCGGAGGAAGGCTCGCTACCTGATCAGCTATTGCAGGCTCACTCCTGGGTATTGATTCTCCCCTCAAATAGAAATCTATAGAGACAGCGGCCCGTTTTCCTGCCGCAATCGCTTTGGTGACCGTCGCCGGCCCACTGATAACATCTCCCCCGGCAAACACGCCAGCAATTGGGGTCTGCAAAGTTATGGGATCTGCTTCCAGTCCCCCCCTACGTGTGACTGTGAGACCATCCTTTTCGGCAAAGGAGAGGTCTGCGGCCTGGCCGATGGCAACAATGACTGTATCAGCATCCATTGCCGTGAGTTCGTTTTCATCATACTGTGGGCAAAACGCGCCTTTTTCGTCAAAGACGCAGGTACATGACTTGAACTCAATCCCTGAGAGGCGGCCGCTATTTTCCAGAAACCGTTTGGGTCCAAAGCAATTAACAACGGCCACACCCTCTTCACGCGCCTCCTCAATTTCGGACTCCGCCGCAGGCATCTCCTCTTGTTTTTCCAGACAGACCATCAAGACATCTCTTGCGCCCACGCGTAAAGCCGTCCGGGCCACATCGATAGCCACATTACCACCACCGACAACAATAACGCTTGCATCCAAAGTCACGGGTTTTCCAAGGGCAACATCTCGCAAAAAATCAACGCCTTTGAGCACCCCAGGAAGGTCTTCCCCTTCCACGTTCAACCTGCGGCTAAGGTGTAGGCCGGTGCCCAAAAAAATCGCCTGATACCCATCCCCGGTAAGGCTTTCAACAGTCACATCATTGCCAAAGGTAACTCCTGTCTTCACCTCAACACCAAGATCTTCAATCGTTCTTATGTCAGCCTCTAGGACGTCTCTGGGAAGCCTGTACGAAGGTATCCCCACGGCCATCATGCCACCAGCTATAGGAAGTTTCTCAAGTACGGTTACCGTGTGGCCCAACAACGCCAGATCATGTGCGGCCGCAAGCCCGGACGGCCCAGAGCCAACTACGGCAACCTTGTGCCCACTTGATGCTTTGGGCAAAACTTGCCTAAGGCGGTCCTTCCACGGGCCATCAGCAGCAAAACGCTTCAGCGCAGCTATAGCAACTGGCTCATCCACCTGTCCTCGCTTGCAGACCTGCTCACACGGATGTGTGCAGATACGGCCGCATGTACGAGGCAAGGGATTCTGGCTCATTATGGCAGTCAATGCCTCTTCAAACCTTCTTTCAGCAATGAGCTGGATGTATTCCCGTGCATCAGTCAGAATGGGACAAGCCAACTTGCAGGGCGCGTATTCGATTTCCGTGCTAGGTTCGTTTCTTGTCATAGTCTAATCTTTCGCTCTTTGGATTCCACATAGCCTGAGACAGCGCTCGGCCTCGCGCCTGGCCTGCTCCTCGCTGAAGCCAAAATCAAACTCCTTGAAAGTCCCGGCGCGTTCGGCAACGCCAAGGCGCAACATCGGTTCTCGGGCTGCACGCTTTATGTCCTTTGGCTCAAGCTCTATTCCTATCCAGTCCTTGCGGCGACCGCTCTTAATATCCTCGCCCCGAAGATAACGGTCGATCGATATGGCGGCCTCCTTCCCTGATGCCACAGCTTCTACCACCGAACGAGGACCATAGGACGCATCGCCGCCCACAAAAAGCCCTGCAACGTTCGTCTCCAGGGTGAGGGGGTCCGTTACCACCGGGCCTCTTGGGGAGACCTCCAAATCGGGCACACCCTCGGCAAAAGACATATCACACGCCTGGCCGATAGTAATGAGCACTGTATCACCATCCAGACTCATTAGTTCACATTCATCGTACTGAGGATTGAAACAGCCCTGCGCATCAAAGACCGCAGTGCAGCGTTTGAATTCTACGCCCTTAACCCGCCCGTCTTTTCCTATGAACCGATTGGGCCCACAGCTATTCGTAATGGTTATTCCCTCATCTAAGGCATCCTTGATCTCGTGTTCCCAGGCAGGCATCTCATCCCGGGCCTCCAGACAGACTAGCTGGATCTCTTCGGCCCCGGTTCTGAGCGCAGCAAGAGCAACGTCTATAGCCACATTGCCACCACCAATGACTATTGTTCTTTTGCTGATCGACACTTCTTTTTTGAGTGACAAGTCTTGCAGGAAATTAATTCCATGTATGATTCCAGCGAGATTCTCCCCTTCCACATTCAAACTCCTGCTGACATGAAGCCCCACTGCGATGAAAAAGGCCTTGTAGTTGTCATTTTTGAGGCTTTCTATCGTTACATCTTTGCCAAATATCACGCCGGTCTTGATCTCCACGCCCATGTCCACAATCGTCTGTATCTCTGCCATGAGGATGTCTCGTGGCAGGCGATACTCCGGAATCCCAACAGCCATCATCCCTCCTGCCACGGGAAGCCTTTCAAAGACCGTAACACGATACCCCTCGATGGCCAGAAAATAGGCTGCTGTGAGCCCTGCGGGACCTGCCCCGATAATGGCGACTTTATCCTCCTTCTGGGACTTTATTTCAGGGACATAGCGTTTGTTTTGTGAAAGGTCCACGTCTGCCAGGAAGCGCTTGAGGTATTCGATGGCAATCGGCTCGTCCACATTCCCCCGGTTGCACTGCGCCTCGCAAGGATGGTGGCAGACACGGCCGCATATGGCTGGGAAAGGCATCTCTTTTTTGATCAGCCTCAAGCCCTCTGCATATTTTTCCTGGGAAATGGCGGCAATAAACCCGGAGATGCTTATGTGGGCCGGGCACGCCGCCTTACAAGGACCAGTCCCCCACTGATCAAAGGCAGCAGGTTCAACATATCCTTGCTTGATGGCCATATCACGAAGGACGTCTACCACCCCGCTGAACTGCACGCCCTGGGGACAATCAAAGGTACATGTGTCACAATGCGTACAGTACCATATGGCGTCCGACCCAAGGAGCCGGTCCTTAAGACCCATTCTAATCATGTGAAGAATTCTTCTGGGGTCAAATGCGGCCTCTGCCTGGCTGACAGGACAAAGACCCGTACATGTCCCACACTCAAAACAACGTTTTGCTGCTTCGCCGCCAGGCATGGCGGTCACTTCATATTTAAAGTGGCGATCCAATTCATTCTTGGTTACGGTCAAGGGATACTCCTCGGTATTGAATGCGGATTTTGGAATTCGGATTGCGGAGTCAAGTTATTATTTATTAAATTCCTTTCGCACTTTGGACTCAAGACTGCGTGATCGCCCTCTCCTGCTTTGCCATCTCACGCATCATGGCCTCATTGATTTTCTCGGCCATCTTTGCTTTAATCACCTCAGGCGCATAGTCGTTTTCCTTTCTCAGATTCATGGCAAGCTTGCCCCAGCGCGTCCGCAGCTTGACACTCTCTACAGCGGATCTGGCCGCCGACAGCTTCAACTTGAGTTCATCTTTGGCCATGGCCTCGGTGTCCCCCAACGGACCCAGTTGCTTGATTGTGTCGGTAAAGCTCGTTATCAAGCGCACAAAGAGTGGGGCCTCGGCAGCCGAAGCCCAATTCAACCCCAGCCTCTTGGGCTCTACGCCCGCGATCTCGAGTACCTTGTGGGTAACGTGGGCAGTCACTATAGCATCATAATTACCAACCTGGTAATGACACTCTCCAAGCTGTCAGCCGCCCACAAAGACCCCGTCTGCTCCCAGGCGAAAAGCCTCAATGATGAAGAGCGGATCAACTCTGCCTGTACACATAACCCTGATTACCCGGATATTGGGGGGGTATTGAAAACGTACCACCCCTGCCCCATCGGCTGCCGCATAGCAGCACCAGTTGCAGAGAAAACCAAGTATCTTTGGTTCAAATTTATCATCTGTCATTTTGTTCACTCCGTACGCTGTCATTGGTCAATAACTAAACGTCTCGGAATTTCTACAACCTATTGAACTTATAGGTGTTTATCTGCCCTATTCCCACTCCCTTCACCAAACGCCCCTATCTGCGACAGGATCTGCTTGTTGGTGAATCCACGCATGGATATAGATAACGTGGGACAGTGCGAAGCGCATATGCCGCACCCCTTACATGAGGCTGAGATCGTCTCGGCCTTTTTCTTTTTGCCGACTTTTATCATTCTAATGGATGCATAAGGACACAGGGTCTCACAGATTCCACATCCAATACAGGTCTCTATATCTACTGAAGAGACAATGGGCTCTACTGTGACATATCCCCTGCCGAGCAAAATGGCTGCCTTTGCAGCAGCAGCCTTGGCCTGTGATATTGAATCACCAATCGATTTTGGCCAATGGGCCAGCCCACAAACAAATACTCCTGCTACAGCAGACTCAACAGGGCGAAGTTTCACATGCGCCTCTAAGAAGAAACTCTCCTGAGTTGTAGCAGTTTTCAACATTTTCGACAGTCTTTCAATTTCATTAGGGACTATTGCCACGCTAAGCACTAGATAATCAGGTTCAATCTGAACAGTCTCTCCAAGGATGATATCTGTAAATTCCACACGAATAGATCCTGCGGTGTCAGTTACTCTTGGCTTGTCGTCCACCTCGTAGCGAATAAAGATAATACCTTTATCCCTTGCCTCCGTGTAGTAATCCTCCACAAAACCGCAGGTGCGCATGTCCCTGAACAGGACATAAATATTGGCATCCGGGTTTAACTGGCGAACCTTCAAAGCATTTTTTACTGCCTGGCCACAGCAGATTCGGCTACAATACTCAAGATCTTCACCCCTTGACCCAACGCACTGAATCATCACAATGTCTTCTATGGTTTTCGGGTCCGGAGAGCCTGACAACATCTTTTCGAACTCAAGCTGCGTGACCACCTGTTCGGACTTGCCATATAGATACCTTTTAGTCTGGTACTCACGGCCCCCGGTTGCAATAATAGTCACACCGTGCTCTAATGCTACGTCTTCGGAGTCTGTATTCAACCTGGTCGAGAAATTACCAACATAGCCGCTTATGTCTTCTACTTCTGAATTCTTGTAAACATGAATCAGGGGGGCATGCTCAACCTTTTTTATAATACCTCTTAAGAACGCCCTAATATCTCTTCCTGCCAGGTTATAATAAATCCTGTTTAAGTTCCCACCCAGCCGATCGGTCTTTTCCACAAGATAGGTTTCAAACCCCTGTTCGGCGAGGCTCAAGGCCGCGGACATACCCGCAAGTCCGCCCCCTATGATCAGGGCCTTAGGTATGACCGCAACGGTCTGCTCTTTGAGTGGTTCAATGAGCCTGGCCTTGGCTACGGCCATCCTCAACAGATCTTTGGCCTTTGTCGTAGCCTCTTCAGGCATGTCGGCATGCACCCACGAACACTGATCCCTTATGTTGGCCATCTCGAAGAGAGAAGGATTCAGACCAATTTCTTTCAGCGTTTCCTGAAATAAGGCTTCATGGGTACGCGGCGTACAGGCGGCTACCACAACGCGGTTTACGTTTTGCTCTTTTATTTTTTCCTTTATCAGTTCCTGGGTATCCTGAGAGCAACTATAGAGATTTCTTCCAACAAATACTACACTGTCGAGCGTAGAGGCATACTCGGCGACATCATTGACGTCAACCACGCCTGCAATATTGGTCCCGCAGTGGCAGACAAATACACCGATACGTGGCTTGTCTCCCGTCTCAATCTCAGGAGTATATTCCTTTCTTATTGCCTCTGTCCCACGGGTTTCAGCGAGAAGTTCGGCCACCCCTGCTGCTGCTCCGCTTGCGTGTGTCACACAGTCCGGAATATCATACGGGCCCTTAAACGCGCCGGCCACAAATATACCCGGCCGGCTCGTCTCCGAAGGAGCCACTGTATCTGTCTCGCAAAAATCGTATTTGTTAAGATTTATACCGGTGATTCCGGATAGCTCCTTGGCCGAGTCCGGTGACTCAAGGCCCTCGGACAGGACCACCATATCAAATTCTTCTACTTTGTGTTCTCCCCTGTCATTTACATAGGCAAGTCTCAAAAAACCATCGGCCTCTTCAACAGATGCGACCCTGCTCCTGACATATCGAATGCCGTATTTCGCCCTGCTCCTTTCTCTGGTCTGGTCAAACCCCTTACCCCTTGTCCTCATATCCATGTAAAATATTGTAACATGAACATACGGGTCGTGCTCTTTGGCTACCATGGCCTCTTTGATGGAATACATGCAGCAGACACTGGAACAGTAGTTGTTATTGCACGTAACATCCCTTGAACCTATACACTGGAGAAAGGCAATCTTTCTAGGATCGGCCAAGCCGGATGGCCTGAGTATCTTGCCTTGTGAAGGTCCTGAGGCACTCATGAGACGCTCAAACTCCATGCTGGTTACCACGTCAGGGTACTTGCCATAACCAAAGCGGCTTAACACTTCGTGTCCGATACGCCCGAAACCAGGCGAGAGGACAATAGCCCCCACGGAGAGATCAAGAAACTCATCTTTGTCTTGAAGGTTTATGGCACGGGCAGGGCATGCAGAGACACAGATAGTGCACATCTCATGCTTGAAGAAAAGACAGTGTGCCGGATCAATGTAATATGAAGACGGAACGGCCTGCACATAGTCTTTGCGCACAGCCTTGCTGAAGGCCAATCCCTGATTGTACAGGTCAGGGACTTGTACTGGGCAATACTTGGCGCACGTATCACATCCGGTACACAACTCCTCGTCTACGTAACGGGGGAGGCGATGGACCCTGACCGCGAACCTGCCGGGTCCGCCATCAACAGAGACTAGCGTTGCCTTCGTAATGATCTTAATGTTAGGAGACCGACCGGCCTCAACCAATTTGGGCGCCAGTATTCAGATGGCGCAGTCATTGGTTGGGAAGGTTTTATCGAGTTGAGCCATAACTCCACCGATAGCCCCCCCCTTTTCGATCAGGTACACATAGTAACCCAAACCAGCCAGGTCCAGGGATGCCTGAATACCGGCAATGCCGCCGCCGACAACCATCACGGATCCTGATTTGCCCTTTTTCATCCCTACAATTCCCGCCTCATGGCCATATCAAAGAGGACCCTTTCTTTCTTTTCCTGGATTCCCAGGGCCGCTCGCTTCTTTTCAATATGCCGGATCATCATCTGCGCCATTTCTACCGGGTCTTCCGCAACCGCCCACAACCCGCCATACAACTCTTCTATCTCTCTAAACAGGAAGTCGGTCAAAACCTTACTCCCTGTTGTAGGGAAGGTTCTCCCAAATACGACAAACACACCGCTTGCCACACAATAGTGCCCAATAGAAACCGCCTTCTCACTCATCCATTCAGGGGCGCAACCTGCCGCAGGGATCTTGCTGATATCGTCCCCAAGGCCGCCTTCACGCACAATTTCAGAAGCTGCGATCAGGATACGGCTGTTATCCACGCAGGAACCCATGTGCAGAACCGGCGGCATACCCACGGTCTCGCACACCTCCCTTAGGCCAGGGCCTGCCAGTTCTGCCGCCTCTGGTCGTAACAGTCCTTCGCGGCCGCAAGCCGTAGCAGCACACCCTGTCACCAGCACTAGCACGTTGTTGGCTATCAGCTCCTTGACCACAGTCGTGTGCACGTAGCCTGAAAGGACGTGGGCGCTATCGCACCCAACAACAGCCCCAACACCTCTGATGCGGCCATTGATGATGTTGTCGTTGAGGGGCCGGTAAGACGCCCTGAAGGTCCCACCCAGTATATGATTAATGGTTTCATGGCTGAATCCTGCCACCACGTCCATCTTGTGTTTAGGGATATTTACCCCTTTCCTTTTTGGGTATCTCTCTATGGCTCGCCTTACGATGTTCCTTGCTGTCTCCAGGGCGTGGTGGTGGTCAAACTCGATGTGGGTTGCCCCCGGGATCTTTGCGCGGGGAGAGGTAGTGATGATCTCTGTGTGAAAACACTGGCCCACGGCAACGATAGATTGCATGATGCACTGGATATCAACCACCATGGCTTCAACCGCCCCGGTAGCCAGCACGATCTCCTGCTGGATAAAGCTGCCCGCGACCGGGATACTGTGCCTCATCAGGACCTCGATGCCTGTGCAGCAGACACCGACCAGGTTTATTCCGGGTGCGCCTACCTCTTTTGCCGCTGCCAGCATCTCAGGTTCCTGGCACACCATGGCAATGGCTTCTGAAAGGATCGGTTCATGGCCGTGCACCACGATATTTACCTTCTTTTCGTCAAGGGTGCCAAGATTGACAATGGCCCTGATAGGCACAGGGGTTCCGAACATAATATCCTGCAACTCAGTGGATATCATGGAGGCCCCCCACCCATCGGCTATGGCAAGGCGGGTCCCCTGCAAGAGAAGGTTTTTGTAGTCCTGATCAGTACCCATGTGGGTGCGGTGCATGATCTCCATGACCTCCCGCTGGATACCCCGCGGCAACACCCCTGTCTTCTTCCAGACCTCCTGCCTCTTTAAGGGGGCACGGCACACTGTGTAGAGACCTCCTTCTTGTTTCCCAAACTCGGCTAGGGCCTTTTCCCCCAGTTCTATGGCGATATCTCTTGTTGCGCGACCTTCGGTCTTGATCTCAAAGATTTCGGCCATAGCGAAGAGTTTCTTTTCGTCCTTGATCGTATAATCGGACTCCCCCTTGGCAGCGGCGATAAATCCGAGGGTGGTTTCAAGGCCGTGATCCATATGGGCTGAAGCTCCGCCTGCTATCATGCGACAAAAGTTTCTGGCAGCCACTGTTGAAGCGGTTGCCCCGCAAATACCGATCGATTCCGGGACATCTTCAATGATCATGCACGGCCCAAAGGAACAGTTCCGGCAGCAGGTGCCGCCCTTGCCAAAAAGGCAGGGCTGAATGGTCTTTTTTTCCATCCGCTGCATATAGGTGACCACGCCTTTTTGGGCAGCATCCCTGGCCACCTGCATACTCCCCTCACAATCGATACCGGGGCAAGCAATGCCACAAACGGCCATCCTCTTTCTCTCCACGTGAAATCCTCCAGGACTACTTGTCACTTGTCATTTATCATTTATTATTGGTCATTTGGATTGTTGATTGTTGAATGTCATTAGTGTCGCGAGTTACTCCTTACTGCTTAGTCCTTACTGCTTACTTTTTACTGCTTACTCCCTACTGCCAAACCCCTCGCCGCTTCCACCGTGTTTTTCATAAGCATCGTAATTGTCATAGGGCCGACACCACCTGGTACGGGGGTGATGGCTGCGGCTTTTTCCTGGACGGAACCAAAGTCCACATCGCCTGTCAGGATCGCCTTTCCCTCAGCGGTCTTGCCGATACGATTCACACCAACATCGATCACCACAACCCCTTCTTTGACCATATCAGCAGTAATTGCCTTGGGCTTTCCCACAGCCACTATCAGGATATCTGCCATTCTCGTAAAGGCTGCGAGATCTTTTGTCCCTGTGTGGCAAAGGGTTACGGTGGCGTTTCCGCCCGGGGGCGGCTGCAACATCATGTTGGCTATCGGTTTGCCCACGATGTTACTCCGTCCTACAACCACCACGTGTTTCCCCTCTGTAGGAATATCAGAACGCTTAAGGATCTCCATGATCCCGTTGGGCGTGCAGGGGAAAAAGCGGCCGGTGCCGATCATGAGTTTGCCTACATTGACGGGGTGAAAGCAGTCTACATCCTTGTCAGGCTCGATCGCATAGATCACGCGTGAGGCGTCAATGTGTTTTGGCAGAGGAAGTTGCACCAGAATACCGTGGATTTTCGGATCATGGTTAAACTTCTTCACCAGGTCCAGCAAATCAGCTTCTGACGTGTCAGCAGGAATATCGATCCTCTCAGAATAGATGCCAAGCTTGCTACAGGCCTTTTCCTTTTGTCCCACATAAACCTTTGAGCCCGGGTCTTCACCCACCAGAATGGTGGCCAGCCCTGGGGTTATGCCCTGTTTGTCTTTGAGTTCCTGCACTTCCTTTGCAATCTCTTCACGAATCTGCTTGGAGATCTCTGCCCCTTTTATTAGCTTGGCTGCCATGATGAACCCCCTTTTGGCATTTATTATCAACCATTTATCATCTATCATTATTGATCTGTCATGGTCCGCTTTACCAATGATCAATGACCAATGACTAATTTAGAATATCCCTTTCACTTTTCCGGTCTTCACATCCACATCTACGCGTCGAAAGGCCGGATTTGAGCTGGTTCCAGGCATCAGGCTGATCGCACCCGCGCATGGACACAGAAACTTGGCCCCGGAGTAGATCAGCACATCACGGATGGGCAGTGCCCAACCTGTGGGCACTCCCTTTACGGCAGGGTCGTGGCTGAGGCTAAGGTGGGTCTTCACCATCATGGTAGTGTAGTCGTCAAACTTAGAGTCTGCTTCAAGCATCTTGGCCTTGGCCTCTGCTTCGGGGCTCCAGGCCACACTGTCTGCCCTGTACACCACCGTGGCGATTTTTTCAACCCGCTCGCGCAGCTTCATCTCAACGGGATAGAGGAAATTGAAGTCATTCTCGTCCTCGCAGGCATCCTTCACTGCATCAGCCAGCTCCAGGGCGCCCTCACCGCCATCGGCCCAGTGGGTGGATACGGCGCACCGAGCGCCAGCGGTCTCGGCCGCCTTTTTCACCATAGCGACCTCGTCTTTGGTGTCAGTGGCAAAACAGTTGACGCACACGACCGGGTTAATACCTGCCGTCTTGATAATATTAACGTGATGCAACATGTTGGGAATGCCTTTTTCGAGCAAGTCAAGGTTTTCCCTAGTGTACTCTTCAGCCAGCGGCAGCCCTGCAACCACCTTGGGGCCGCCTCCGTGCATCTTCAAAGCTCGAATCGTGGTTGTAAGCACAGACACGTGGGGCTTGAGCCCGCTGTACCGGCACTTGACGTTCCAGAATTTTTCAAACCCGATGTCAGCGCCAAAACCGCTTTCCGTCACATGGTAATCAAACATCTTCAGCCCGATCCGGTCGGCAATAACGGAAGATTGACCGACTGCTATGTTGGCAAAAGGACCAGCATGGACCATACACGGCTGGTATTCAACAGTGCACATGAGGGTGGGGTTGATCGTATTTCGCATCCACGCGGTCATAGCGCCGCCTACCTCCAGGTCGCCTGTGGTTATCGCATTGCCCCCCTTGTCAAAGGCCACGGTGATCTTGTCCAATCTTTCACGCAGATCTGCCAGATCCCTTACAATTGAGAGGATAGCCATAAGTTCGGAACTTACTGCAATCGCAAACTTGGACTGCATGGTAAACCCGTCGAAACGGCCACCGATACCTATGATAATATTGCGAAGGCTCTGGGCACAAAAATCGATTATCCAACCCATCTCCACCCTGGTAGGGTCGATATCCAAACGCCGCATACCAGTAAGCCTTTGCAGTTGCTCGTCATTGTAGTTGCGCTCGTGCTGCATTCTGGCCGTGAGCGCCACCATGGCCAGGTTGTGGGCATTCATGATATCATTGATATCTCCGGTCAGTCCCATCGAGAATCTTGTCATGGGAATGAGCAAAGCATTACCCCCGCCGGCTGCTGTTCCCTTGATATTCATGGTGGGACCGCCCGAGGGCTGGCGGAGACAGCCGCCCACATTCAATCCGCGTTTTCCCATCCCTTCCATAAGTCCCACAGAGGTTGTGCTCTTACCCTCGCCGAGGGGGGTGGGAGTAATGGCGGTCACCTCGATATACTTGCCGTCCGGTTTGTCTTTAAGCCTTTCAATAATCTTCATGAAATCGAGCTTGCAGAGTCTGGCGTAAGGGATAATCTCATCCTTTTCGAGTCCGAGTCCCTCGCGCCAGTCATCTGGCGTGGGCATGTTTTCTTCTGCCGCTTCAGAAATTTGCCAGTCTTGGAATTTGGTTGGATCAAAAGCCATGGCTATCCTCCTTTTGTATGTCTTGAGAATTCTGTCCACCTATGGCGGAAAATCATAACCTATTTGAGGGGTTGATGGCAATATGTTCGTGGTATCCATTCATTAGAGACTCTGAATCGTAACATACCGGACGGATTAGCCAGCAAGCCTGTACCAGGAGTCTGTGATGCGTTCTTCGTCATCAATTATCCGGCATGGCTGAGTCAATGGCGAAAGAGTTGTTTTCAGGATCAGGATGAGCTGCCCCAAAAACACAATTTATAAGATTTATAGCCCTTGGGTGGCACAAAGTCTTCAATCATTATTGATCGGTGTTAATACATACTATACTAATTCTGTGCCAACCGGGGCTGAGAAAAATCCATCTAGCGTAGCATGTTATAACATCGTGATATTATAGGCAATGTCAAAATCGAAGATCTGGCGCAGTTTGTGTGCGGGATGTGTCTGGTGGGGGATTTTGCCCCTGCAGCGGTTCAAAACATCCCGCTATGCCAGCGGTTCAACATGCCGGACGGCCGCCAAAACCGTATAGTAAAACCTAAATCGAGCATCACCCCGGCCAACTTTCTTACGTCTCTTGACAAGCCTCTTCCTTGTCGGGTACAATGCCCCAAAAAAACAAAGGGCTGGAAGGACTTGGGTGATGCCGAGATTGACTGTCAAACTTGTTGAGGAAACCCTGCGACAAGAGGTTCAGAAGCTCGATAAACGGGTCCAGGTGGTGGCTGTAAACCAGAGCAAGAAGAAGGATTCCTATCGCGTGACCTTGCTCAAACATGGAAGGAGCGGCTCTGCAGACCTGAAGAAGGACCTCATTAAGGAATACCTCTCGCAGGAGGGAAAGAGTAGCGAATTAAGAAGAGCGCTTGGCAAGGCTGTCAGCCACTTGAGTATAAGGTTTGGCAAGTAGCCGTTGTTTCCGGAAAACCATTCGGCATGGTCTCCATGACCCTCTTCTTTGCTCTCGCTCTATCTTTATTTTTCCTGGTAGTCGTCCTTCAGCATATCCTCATCCGTTGTGTCCTTCCGCAAAGCATTTCCACTGAGGATGAAAGGCGAGGCGAACCACGGCGCAATTTCGCTTTGATACCCCGTCCCACCTGGGCGGGACTGCGAGGAGCTTTATGCGGGTTAAGGACTGATTTGTAAATGCGCTTGAAATGGATACTGGGTGTCGCTGTTGCCCTCATTCTCGCGTTAATCGTAACGGTTTATGCGATCCTGTCGAGCTACGACTTCAACGATTTCAAACCCACAATTGCTCGGGCGGTCAAGGATGCCACAGGCCGCGAGCTCACCCTGGGCGGCGACATAGAGCTTGATATTGGCTTGACGCCAGCCCTTGTGGTGGAGGACGTGAGCTTCCAGAACGCACCTTGGGGCTCGCGGACCGAGCTTGCCAAGATCAGACGCTTGGAGGTGCAGGTATACGTCCTTCCGCTTATCAGCGGGACCATAGGAGTCAAACGGCTCATCCTGATCGAGCCCGACATCCTGATTGAGACCAACAGTTCGGGCAAATCAAACCTCGTGTTCGAAGCCCCTAAGGAGATGGAATTTGAGAAATCCAAGGAAGAGGCGACGGCCGATGGGGAAGCAACAATCCCGGAGTTGATTTTCAGCGACGTTCGGGTCGAAAATGGTCGACTCACGTACAAAGACGGACAATCGGGCAAGACCCATCTCATGGCATTGGACAGACTCGCTGCGGCCGCAAGCACTGATAAGCCAATCAAACTGGAACTTAAGGGGACTTACAACAGCAAGCCTGTCCAGATTAGAGGAATCTTTGGTCCGCTGGTGGCATTGACCGACCCCAACCAAGCATGGTCCGTGAATGTGACAGCCAACGCCGCAACTGCCAATCTCACCGCTGACGGTGCGATCAGGGACGTCTTAAACGGTAAGGGCCTTGACCTCGCTGTCACCGCCGAGGGTAAGTCTGTTCCTGATTTTCTCCAGCTCTTTGACGTTACCGGCGTGCCCGAACTAGGGCCTTTCAAGGTATCGGCCAAGCTTGCCGACCCTGACGGAAAATTGACGGCGAGAAATCTCGACCTTCGGGTCGGTACCGAGAAGCTGGCCAGGGTTGATCTTAAAGGTGTAGTCAAGGACCTCCTGGCTTTGCGAGGAATGGAACTTGGCTTTGCGATCAAGGGCAAGGATCTGGTAAATCTCGAAAAGATCGCAGGCCAGGCGCTGCCTTTCAAGGGGCCTTTCGATTTCTCCGGCCATGCCGTTGTGCCGTCGGTAGAAAACTACAAAATTTCTGACCTGAAACTTGTCCTCGAAAAAAGCGATCTCAGTGGTTCAATGGAGATCAACCTGGCAGGCAAACTGCCGCGAATTACGGCCGTGCTCTTGTCTCAAAGACTGGACCTGCGGCCTCTGTTGTTGAAAGAACGTGGAGAAAATGAAGAGTCAGGCGAGGACAATTCGACAGCGCAGCCGGCAGAACGAGCGGCAAAGCACGGCAAGATTTTTTCTGATGACCCCTTGCCTCTCGAAGGACTGAAGCAAGCCAATGCTGATATCAGAATCAGGGCAGAGCAGCTCATTGTGCCGCTGCTGACCATCAATGATGTCAACGCCCACATGGTCCTGGAGGACGGACATCTCACGATGGAACCTCTTGAATTCCTTGCGGGTGACGGAACCGTTGACGGCCGTTTTGATATTCATCCCAACGGCAAAATCGCATCTATGGCAATGGCTCTTAAGATCGACCAGTTAGACCTTGGCCGCTTGTTCAAGGATTTGGGAGTCGACGATCTTCCCGAGGGCAAGCTGGATGTTGACATCGATCTTGAGGGCCGGGGAAACTCGGTAGCAGCGCTCATGGCCGGACTCAAAGGGAAAACCGTGGTGATTGTGCAAGACGGTAGAATCACCTATAAACTCATCAGATTCCTTGGCGGTGATTTGACTTCAAGCCTGCTTCAGTTTCTCAATCCGTTCAAAAAGGACGAAAAATACGGTAAACTCAATTGCTTTGTCACAGGATTGGACATCAAGGATGGACTGGCACAAAGCACCGCACTGGTGTTGGACACCAGCAGCGTAACCGTGGTCGGCCATGGCAGGATCGATCTGAAAACCGAGGAACTGGACTTATCCCTGAAGTCGTCTCCGAAAAAGGGCGTTGGCATTAAGGGCATTGCCAAGCTGGGCCTGAGCCTTGGCGAGTTGACAGAAACGCTCGATCTCGGCGGCACCCTTGCCAATCCTTCCGTGGGCATCGACCCGACAGGGTCGATCATCACGATCGGCAAGGCGATAGGCGGTGTGGCGTTATTCGGGCCGCTCGGCATTGCAGCGGTCCTGGCCCACGGCAAGCTGGGGGATAAAAACCCATGCCCTGCTGCCATCCAAGCTGCGAAGAAAGGCGGCAAGGACTCCGGCAAAGAACCGGACAAGAAGAAGGGCGTAACGCGGTAAGAAACAGATTTTATTTGACAATGTAGGCTAAACAACGTAGTTTGTACATGACTATTCAAAGGGCAGGGGCTACGCTTGCCACTGCTAGGCACGCGTAAACAGGTGTGGGCTCTACAGTCCGCGTTCGGCGTGTGGCGCCTTGCATGCCATTAAAACCACTAAAGCTTGTTAGATAGCTCATGGACAAATTTGCCGCTATCCTGAAACGGGTCGAGCAGAAAAAGGAAGACTACGACACCTATGGCTTTGAAAAACTTGAACTGTCTGCATTTAATACCTTTTTCGATCTGGCCCAGGAGTACGACGGCCTTGAAAACCTGTACATAGTGAGCGTTACCGTGCCTCGCGTCTTCTTGGGACTCCAAAGCAATCTGTATACGATTGATCCCCAGACAGAAGCTATACAAGGGGTTGCAAACAGCCACCCAGGCCTCGACTACAAAAAAGACAATGTGCCCCAATATATTAGGATTTCAGACGTTTCATATCAACACGGCCACGCACACATCGTGCCGATCCATGGCAAGAAGACCCCAGCCGGCAGCATTCTTTTACATGGCTCGAGAAACGTCATTGGGATATTTGAGGTGACAAGGGCGGATCACCTCACGGAGGCTGAGCTTTTTTTTATACGAAAGTACGTCAATCGCATAGGTTACAATCTTTATAACAAATTCCTCGCTGAACAGAACATCCAGCATCTTAAGTTTATTAACAACTTGGTGGCAGACATAGAGCACAACGTTATTGTGCCCAACCTTCAATACAAGCACTATTTCAGGAAGATCAGAAAATACTTGAACACAAACAAGGAGATTGAAACTGGTCTTGACAGCATCCTTGACGAGGTGAAGTCCGTATCGCCTGACTTGTATGCCAAGATCAGCGAGATAGTCGAAGAGATGGTCGTGATCAATAGGAGCATATTTGATGATCAGGAGAAGATCGAGAGACATTACAAACACGCCAGTCTTTTCTTAGAGACTTTGTTCCGACCGGACCACTTCTTGTTTGGTGAATATATCCTGAAGAAAACCCCTTGTTACCTCTGGAAAGACATTGTGTTGCCGCAACTGGAGGAGTATTCGGATCGTTTTATCCAACAGGGTATTGTCGTCGATCATACTGCTAAGGATGATAAGAGATTTGATGATATTGTAGTCAGGGTTGACAAAGGGCTAATTGCCCAAGTGGTGGCCAACGTTTTTTCAAATGCAGCGAAGTATGCTGAATCGGTCGCGGACACGTCGGGAAACAGTGTTAAGAAAATCGATTGCAGGACTTCGCTCATGGAGGATTTCTTTGGACGAGGACACCATGGTGTATGCTTCCATATCTTCTCCTCGGGACCGCTTATCAACAGGGAAGACGCAGCCCTTATCTTTGAAGAGGGTTTTCGACTTGCACAAAGAGAGTCGGTGGAAGGAACTGGTCACGGGCTCCACTTTGTAAAGAATGTGATTGAAGTGCATGGAGGCATCGTAGGTCATAAGGCAGAAGACACGGGAAATGAATTTTACTTTGTTATCCCGGCCTAATCATTAAATCGCTTTGGGATTTCATACAACGTCCGCCTCCGGCGGACAAAAAAAGGGAGAATTCGTGTACTGTCTGGGTTGCGGAAACACATTGTTTCGACTGGTGACAATTTCGATTCTGAGCCTTCTGTCTGCGCTGGGTTGGACCGTATGCGCCTATTGCGAACCGTCACCCTTTGCCACGCTTCAAGAGCGTCTTGTTCAGGACGGATTTGACAAGTCCACGATACGTGCCCTGTATTTAAGACCGGAAGCCACGTTTGACGAAAAGAGTATCACAGCCTATTTTTTGCATCGCGAATCTACTCTGAACTACGATCAGTTCTTGAGCCGATCTTCCATTGACGATGCGTCCAATTACCTCAGAAAACACGGAAGGGCCTTTCAGCGGGCCCGGGAACTCTATGGCGTGCAGGGAGAGATCGTTACTGCCATCTTGCTCGTGGAATCAAGGCTGGGGACATACAAAAGCAAACGACTGGTCTTTAAGACCCTGTCCAACCTGGCGGCCATTGATGATACTGCCAACAGGGACATGCTCTGGTACGATTACGTCAAAGACAGGGCCCGGGGCACAAAGGACGACTTTGACAAATGGGCTCGTCGAAAATCGGCCTGGGCATACCGTGAACTTAAGGCTTATCTGAAATACGTTAAGGCCCAGAATTTAGATCCCTTATCTTTGCGCGGATCCTATGCCGGGGCCTTGGGCTTTGCTCAGTTTGTTCCTTCAAGCGTCCTCAAGTTCGGTATTGACGGCAACAAGGACGGGCAGATCAATTTAAGCCAGCACCGAGATGCCATTGAAAGCGTGGCCAACTATCTGAAGCGACATGGGTGGAAAGCGCAGCAGAGCCGCGACGAGGCGTTTCGCGTTTTGCTTTGTTATAACCACAGTAAGTACTACGCTGACACAATACTGGAAGTGGCCGAACGTCTTTCCGGGAATCGGCGGAAATAAGGACCGAGGCAGTCTAGGACATGAGTCATGGTTTAATCCTCCTGATGTTGATACTCCCCATGGTCCCTACGTTCTGGGCCATCGTGGACCTGGCACACAGGGATTTTGGCACTTTGAGAAAAAAGGCCCTTTGGGGAGTTTTTGTGGTCTTTCTGCCATGCTTGGGAGGTCTTGTTTACCTCATTTTCGGACGTAGTCAGGGAACCAGATCATAGTGTAGACCTAACGTTGCAAAAGCCGAGGGTGCTGCAGATGCAAGGCGTCAAGGGTGAGGCTGTAGTCATTTACGCCGATCCCTTGACCCGCCTGCCAAAGTCTTGTACGGCGGACAGGCAACGCAGCAGATGCGGTATCATCGGCTTTCCCGAAGGGTAAACAACATGGCTGTTTTTCTGGTTTTCTGGATATCACTCGCAGTACATTGCACAAAAC